>CAZMRS010000593.1:0-1894 GCA_964568435.1 uncultured Boseongicola sp.
GGGTAGATTTTGATGTCACCCTTCACTTCATCGAGGCCATAGATACAGGCCAGCGTGTTGATACCGTCAATGTTCATCGCGCAAGAACCACAGATGCCTTCGCGGCAGGACCGGCGGAACGTCAGCGTCGGGTCAATCTCGTTCTTGATCTTGATCAGCGCGTCCAGAACCATCGGTCCGCAAGTGTCCATGTCGACGAAGTAAGTATCGACGCGAGGGTTCTCGCCATCGTCAGGACTCCAGCGATAGATCTGCACCTTGCGCAGGTTCGTGGCACCCTCCGGCTTTGGCCATGTCTTACCAGTGCGGATTGTCGAGTTCTTTGGAAGGGTCAGTTGGACCATTGAGTGACCTCCTTAAGAGCGCTTTCTTCGAGCAGTATGATGGGTTTAGCAAAGATGTCGACGGTGTAGCTGCGTCGCATCTGTGACATTTGAGTGAGGCGCATATCAGACGGCCCCCATGATGACGGCGAGCGCGGCACCTTCACGGATCAGGCACTCGACTGTTTCTGGGCGTGTCGAAATGCGCAAGACGATCTCTGCGGTCGACGCCGTCGGACCAGTGGCTGCGTCGGCAGCCAACGCGAGAATTTCCTGCGCGTTTGCGTTATCGATGATGCAATCGGTGGCCCCTTCAAGCGGCACGCCTGGGAAGCGTTCCTCTAATACAGGGCGTACGGCTTGTTTTGCGGCGTCCCGTGCAAGGTTGTCTTGCTGCTGAGCGGTACAGGCGGCAACTGCCATCAGCGTGAGTAATCCGATGCGCTTCATGTTCTGAGCTCCTTTCGGATCATCAGTTTCAGACCGGACCAAATGTCATCCACAGCACAAACCTTCACATCCACGAGGATGTCCTGGAGCGCGCGGTTCCGAATGGTGTCTTCCGTGATATCTGTCGGCACTTTCGACGCTTTCTTGGGCCAGCTCATCCAGATCATGCCGGTTTGCGCAATGCGGTCGCGCAAGGCTGGCGTGGCCGCATCGACCGTCGCTGCACTGTCGGTGAAAAGGTGGAGGTAATCGAACTCGCGTCCGGAAATCTCAGCCCAGTCGGCAGTTTTCTCGGTGCTCTCAAACTCCCGTTCATCCATCAGCCAGTCTAGGCTTTCCGGCAAACCAACAAAGCCAACTTTCTGGCCGTCCTTCAGACCAAGCTTCTTGGCCAGCGGTGTGCCGGAATATCCTGCTTGTGGCGCCATCAGAGCTCCAAAGGCCGAATTGGGGGCTGGCCGGTCTTTTGCTCAACGCAATCGACGTAAACCTGCTCCGGATCTTTGCCGGTCAGGAAGTCGGACGTGATCCCAATCGAAATCCCACTCGTCACACGACCGTCGCTGTTGACGCCGATCCCGATCTCGGTGGTCGGACCTGCCGCCTCGCGCGCACGCTCTTCGCACTGCTCGGCAGCGCGCTCCGGCGAGATGGGCCCGCAGGCGGTCGTGACAAGCGCAGCGCATATGACGAGAGCGCGGATCAATAGACCCGCGCTTTTGGTGCGATCTTCTTCAGATCGATGCCACCTTCATCTTCGTTGGTCAGCGGATCGAGGTGGACCGGACGATAAGACAGATCGACCTTCTCCCCGACGGTCGCGAGCGAGTGCTTGCGCCATTCGGTGTCGTCGCGATCCGGATAGTCCTCGTGCGCATGCGCGCCGCGGCTTTCCTTCCTGGCCTCGGCACTGACCACTGTGGCAAGAGCGTTTGGCAACAGGTTCGACAGCTCCAGCGTTTCCATAAGGTCCGAGTTCCAGACCAGCGAACGGTCGGTGACTTTGATGTCGTCGAACTTGCCGGCCACGCCGTACATCTTTTCAACGCCTTCGCCCAACGTCTTGTCGGTGCGGAAAACAGCGGCGTTGTTTTGCATGTTCTTCTGCATCTCGAGTCGGA
>CAZMRS010000594.1:0-1546 GCA_964568435.1 uncultured Boseongicola sp.
CTGATGTCGAAGATTTCGTCACCGCCAAATCCGATCCTGCGCGCCTGAGAAATTTCAACGTATCCGTGCTGGTGACGGATGATTTCATGGCGGCTGTGAAGGCCGATAAACCGTGGGACCTCGTGTTTGGAGGCAAGGTCTATCGCACCATCCAGGCCCGCGATCTTTGGAACAAGATCATGCGGTCGACGTACGATTACGCCGAGCCCGGTGTGATCTTCATTGACCGCATCAACGCAATGAACAACCTCGCCTACTGCGAAACCATTGCGGCCACGAACCCTTGCGGAGAGCAGCCGCTGCCGCCCTACGGCGCCTGTCTGCTTGGCTCTATCAACCTCGCACGCCTTGTTAAGGATGCGTTCACCGAAGATGCGCATCTTGACGAAACTGCGTTGAACGATCTGGTCGCCACCGCCGTGCGCATGATGGATAACGTGGTCGATGCCTCACGCTTTCCGCTGGAAGAGCAACGTCAGGAGGCGCAGAACAAGCGCCGGATCGGTCTTGGCGTCACCGGTTTGGCCGACGCGCTGCTCATGGTTGGCGAACGCTATGGCTCTGACGAAGCAGCCGCTCTTACGTCACGATGGCTGAAAGCCATTGCGCGGGCTTCTTATTTGGCCTCGGCGGCGCTCGCCAAAGAAAAGGGCGCTTTCCCGCTGTTCGATGCCGATGCCTTTCTCGCAAGCGGAGCGATGCAAGTAATGGACGAAGACGTCCGCGACGCGATCCGCGAGAATGGCATCCGTAACGCTTTGTTAACCTCTATCGCGCCGACCGGGACGATAAGCCTTTACGCAGGCAACGTCTCGTCCGGGATTGAACCTGTGTTCGCCTACGCCTACACACGCAAGGTTCTGCAAAAAGATGGCTCTCGTACTGAAGAAGAGGTCGTGGATTACGCCGTTCAGATGTGGCGCGACAAGTTCGGGGACACTGACCTTCCGGATTACTTCGTGAATGCTCAAACGCTTTCGCCCAGCGACCACGTCAAAATGCAGGCCGCCGCGCAGGAGTGGATCGACAGCTCAATCTCCAAGACGATCAACGTCCCCGAAGACATCGACTTTGAGGCGTTCAAGAACGTCTATATGCAAGCCTACGAGACCGGCTGTAAGGGCTGCACGACTTACCGCCCGAACGACGTAACAGGCAGTGTTTTGAGCGTAGCGGAAGACAAGCCTGCCGCGCCTGAGGTCGTTTCGAAAAATGACGATGCACCGGCCATGCCACACGGCGACGTTGTCTACATCGCCGAGCCGCTAGACCGCCCGCAGGCGCTTGAAGGCTCGACGTACAAGCTGAAATGGCCCGACAGCGAGCACGCGATCTACATTACGATCAACGACATCATCCATGGCGGCCGTCGCCAACCCTTTGAAGTGTTTATCAATTCCAAGAATATGGAACACTTCGCATGGACCGTTGCGCTGACCCGCATGATCTCGGCTGTGTTCCGGCGCGGTGGCGATGTGTCTTTCGGCGTTGAGGAAATGAAGGCCGTGTTCGATCCGCGCGGAGGAGCTTGGATGCAGGGTAAGTA
>CAZMRS010000594.1:1556-1894 GCA_964568435.1 uncultured Boseongicola sp.
CTTGCCGCGGCTTGAGCGAACGGCACATGGTGGCCGTTGGCTTTATCGAAGGCGAAGGCATGGGACTGAAATCGGACCCGCGAGCCGAGGTTGTGAACCTCGGTGAAAATCGCGGCCCGGCGTGCCCAAGCTGCGGACAGTTTGGCATGCAGATGATCGAAGGCTGCATGACCTGCCCAAGCTGCGGTCATTCGAAATGCGGATAAACGAGACGAATCTGCACAACTGATTCCCCGTTGTTACGCTCCCGCCGATCGCGATTCGGTGGGAGTTTCGCGTTACAGGGCCATTTTGAGCCTTCGCAGCTGCAGAAAGACGGCGAGAACCGCGAATTTCAG
>CAZMRS010000595.1:0-1893 GCA_964568435.1 uncultured Boseongicola sp.
CCCTATGCTACTGAATTGATCCACGCATGCGGCCAGAAAGCGTTGAAATAAAGGGTTCTGCCTCACGGAGAAGCATCGAGACGAACACAAAACCAACGAGAACAGCGGCGCTTCTGCCCAACCCGCTTCGGGCAAGTACGGCTGCTGCTAGCGCAAAAGTCGAATAGATGACCGGAACCAGAAAAGCGCTTGACGCACTGCCCATCATCAGAATGTTTTCAAGCGAACTTGTCAAAATGGCGACGAACGGAGAAGCAGAGGGAAGCTGTGCCCAATCTTCGCGATGAGAGGGAATCCCCTCTACAACCAGCATCACAAGTCCAACAGAAGTTAGCAGCGATGCAGCAACATAAACACCAAGGATCACCGCAAAACGATGTATGTCTATTTTGCGTCTGAACATGACCGAAAGCGCTATTGCGACGGCAGGCAAAAAAAGCCCATGCAGGACAAAGGTGGAATTTAGTCCGACAAAAATCACTAACAAAAGATCTCTGCGGCGTGGAATCTCTGTGGAAATAAGTAGCGACAAGACCAGAGGCGCTAGAGCCATCCCGGCGCCATAGCTGCTGTAGGAAAGCCCAAAAGCAAAACACGCGCAGACAAGCGTGCTTTCATGAAATGACAGTGTCCGCAGAAGTTTACGCATTCCAAAGAATGCGAATATTATCAAGAGAGCCTCGGTAGCTCCGTAGGCCCATTGTGGGGGTGCCATAGCGTAGATGAAAGAGATGGGCTGCAGCGTTCTGGGAAAGGCCCTCCAATCCAGAGTTCCTCCCAGAAACACGTCAAATGCGGCCCAATCGCCACCAAGAAATCGTCCGGCGACAATGCTATAGACCACTTCTGAATCGAGGTTGTCATGCGTTGGAGCAGCAATGCTACCTGCGAACGAAATAGGAACCACATACTTTATCACGAGCAAAATGGTCAGCACCGCGATCGCGCTGTGTCTTGCAGTAGTATTGGATTGCAGTGCGTCGGCCATTGGTGTTCAGACTAAAAAGCTTAGTTGGAGCAAACATATTTGCGCTTCAAAGTCAAAGATGCCCGAAGAACCCGGCGATACATGTATTGGACCCTTTTCGAACGGTCACCCAAGCTTGGCAAAGTAGATCAGGGTTAGCCTCAAGCTTGTGTTCATGTCCTACTTGTACGTCGTCACCGAATGCGTTGATCGTAGTAACCGGTGGTTGGAGTAGAGGTCGCCGATTGTGGGTATTTGCGAACTGATCGTGTCCACCACCGCCAAGCGATTTCATCCTGGTAGTGAAAGCAGAGCGCTGTTGTACATTATGTTTAGGTGCTCGGGGCAACTCTAAAGAAACCGGCGTTAAGGAATGGAACAAGCGTGCCAATTGAGGCGGAGTTGGAGCCGCTACTCGAAAGTATCGAAGACTACGGGAAGAAAACTTGGATGTAGTTGTGCTATTTGCTCCTTTATTGGTCGAGACATTGGCAACATTCCACCCGAGCGTGCTAACGATTTCTGCGCTCCGAGGAGTTCAGAGTTGAATGAAAAAAGTCGATCAAGTTATCGAGTATTTGCAGGTCTGGCTCGGCTTCACATACGCCTCTTGTGTAAGCCAAAGCGAGACCGCCGCGTACATCCGTGTGCGGGTAACCTTAGAAGCGGATGCGGCTGGCTGGTTCTAGGACGCTTGTGAAGCGCCGCAAGGCCCATCTTGGCCATCAATCGCCTGACGCGATGGCGCCCGACAACCGTGCTGTCTCTTCGTAGATAAGCCGCGATCTGACGGCTGCCGAAGAACGGATAGGCAGATAAGACCTCGTCGATTTTCTTCATCAGATCCAGCGTCTCGGCGTCGATCCCGACTAGTGTTTAGGAGAGCGACGACCGGCTCAGCTTTAGCAGCCTGCACTGGTGGCTGA
>CAZMRS010000596.1:0-1892 GCA_964568435.1 uncultured Boseongicola sp.
CCGCACAACGTTAGCGAGGAAGCCAAAGGCCTCTACCTTGTGGGCGCAGGCACTCACCCCGGAGCAGGAGTGCCTGGCGTGATTTCATCCGCCGAAGTGCTTGCAAAACTCGTCCCGGACGCCGCGCCGGAGCAAGAACTGAAGGTAGCCGCTGAATGATAAACCCACGCGATCTCCACATCTGCCGCGATGCGATCCGCCATGGTTCGCTGTCGTTCTACACGGCTTCCAAACTCTTGCCCGCCAAGGTGCGCGATCCAGCCCTTGCGCTTTATGCCTTCTGCCGTCTCGCCGACGATGCTGTCGATCTCGGCGACCAGAAGATCGACGCTGTACTCCGCCTCCGCGACCGCCTCGATCTCATCTACGAAGGCCGTCCCAAAGATGCCGCCGCCGACCGAGCGTTTGCCGCCGTCGTCGAAGGCTTCGAAATGCCCAAGGAACTTCCTGATGCGCTCCTCGAAGGCCTCGCTTGGGACGCCATTGAAAAAAGCTACGATACACTGTCCGGCGTGGTTGACTACTCCGCCCGCGTCGCCGCTGCCGTCGGCGCGATGATGGCTGTTCTCATGGGTGTCCGCGACGCTGATGCCCTTGCGCGCGCCTGCGACCTTGGGGTCGCCATGCAGCTCACAAACATTTCCCGCGATGTCGGTGAAGACGCCCGAATGGGCCGTATCTACCTGCCGCTCAACTGGCTTGAAGAGGAAGGCATCGAGCCCAAAGCGTTCCTTGCCGACCCAATCCCCGACGAGCGGATACGAAAACTCACACGGCGTCTTCTGAAAGAAGCCGATCGCCTCTACATCCGGGCCGAGGCCGGTATCTCTGCACTTCCTCTGTCATCTCGTCCCGGCATCTTCGCCGCGCGTTTCGTCTACGCCGGCATCGGCGGAGCTATCCAGAAGAACGGCTACGACACCATTTCCTACCGCGCGCGCACCTACAAATCCCAAAAACTCGGTTGGCTTGCGCTGTCTCTCATGCGCACAGCGGGAACCACCGCTTTGCCGCAATCTGCCGTGCTCCATGCACGACCACTGCCAGAATGTGCCTTCCTTATCGATGCTGCCGCTCGAGCGCAGCCGCAGACTTCGCAGTGGGGCGAGGGCAGGGCAGGGGCGCTCCTCTCGGTTCTTGCCGAACTTGAAGCCCGCGACCGACAGTCCGAATTGGAAAGCCGCAGTATCTAGTCCATACTCGCGATATGGATTGGACACTGTTTTTGATTTTCTTGGCAGCGACAGGTGCTGCCGCCACGACCGGCGCCATGTTCGAGCCGGGCGAGTGGTATGAGTCGCTCGAGAAACCTAGCTGGAATCCACCTAAATGGCTGTTCCCTGTCGCGTGGATGTTTCTCTACCTGACCATGTCCATCGCCGCCGCTCGGGTCGCTTCAATGGAAGGTAGCGCTTACGCCCTGGCCTTCTTCGCCATGCAGATTGCCTTCAACACGCTTTGGACACCCGTGTTTTTCGGCCTGAGACGCATGCGCGCGGCACTCGTCATTATCGTCTGGCTCTGGTTCGGAGTGGCCGGGTGCCTCGTCACCTTCTGGCAACTCGATACCATCGCGGGCCTGCTGTTCGTGCCGTATCTGGTCTGGGTCACAGTCGCCGGTTGCCTCAATTACTCGGTGTGGCAACTCAACAAAGACAGCCTCCCGGCCTAATCAGCAAACGTCCAACCAGCACGCCGCGGAACACGCACGGCCAGCATCGGCATCAGCCAAGGACCTCTGAAGCGATTCAAGTCCAACGCTTCGTGCACGCCCTCGGTTTCCACACCATCAATCTGCGTGCGCACAACTGCTCGCGTGTAAAACGGCGCGTCCAGCATCGCCTTGACTTGCCGTGGCCGATACCCCGCATCCGCGCGCGTCTCCCGCTTCA
>CAZMRS010000597.1:0-1889 GCA_964568435.1 uncultured Boseongicola sp.
GCATCGGAAGATCGATGATCTCTTGCCAACGACCGAAACGGATGAGGACGTGATCTCCGACGTCCGCATAAGCTTCAAAAAAGTCGGCCATGGGGGGTGACGTGATTTCAAGAAGCTCTTTCGGGACGTCTTCCAACAACGAGCGCGCGGCAGCACGTGCTGGTTCAATCTGACCAAGGAACATGGCGCCGTAGGCGGCGAAATGGGCGTTGTGGATGCGGTAGCCGGTGTAGATGTTCGCAGCGCCGTTTCGCGCTTTGTATTTGGCGTCGACCGCCATGGCGCGCTGGTTCCAGTAGAGTGTGCCTTGATAGTTGCCACATTGGACGTCGATGTGGGTTGGCATGTGGATCAGATGCCCGGCATCGGGGATCATGTCGCGCAGGACATCGCCCGCTTTCAAGGCTTTCTCAGGGGTAGGCGACATCTCCATCAGATGCACATAAAGGTGAAGAAGGCCGGGGTGGTTCCAAATGCGCGGATCGTCCCGCATGGCGTCCTCGCATAGCTTCTGCGCCTCCAAAGTGCCGGCCTGTGGGTTGGGCTCGCCTGTTGCCATGTCCCACATACGCCACGGAGTGAGGTTCATAAGCGCCTCGACGAGGCAATGGCGGACATCAAGGTCATCCGGGTAGTCGCGGTGGACGGCGCGCATGGCGTCGGCGAAGTCATCGTTCCAGCCGCGCATAGTGTTTTTGTCGGTCGGCGCGCGCTGAGGGAAGCGTGTGGCAAGGGCTTTGATAAGGGCGGCTTCTGCATCGGTAACCTTGGTGCAATTTTGGGCGACCTCCATCGCGTCGAATGCAACCGCGAGCGAGTCGGACATCATCTGTTCGTCGCGCAACTCCCACGGCAGGTTGTAGTTCGGGCCGACCGCGTAGGCGAGGCCCCAATGTGCCATGGCGCAGTCTGGATCCGCTTCGATGGCGCGGCGAAAACAGGCGTCGGCCTCTTCGTGGGCGTAGGCAAAGCACCAGGTCAGGCCGCGATTGAACCATAGCTGTGCATCTGCTGACGAGGTTGAGACCTCGCGTCCGAATCCGTCAATGTCAAAGTAGTCCATATATCCCCCGCGGTCTTTTGGCGAAGCCTACCACAGGTTGACGGGAACTCTACGCCCGAGACTGAATCCCACTTGATTCCCTGCCCGCGACCGAATAACCACACGCTCGGTCTTAGGGGTTTAGCTCAGTTGGTAGAGCATCGGTCTCCAAAACCGAGGGTCGTGGGTTCGAGTCCCTCAGCCCCTGCCAAGACCACCACCCGTCGAAAACGTGAAAGCGACACGGGTTGAAACGGCCGCACGAAGCGCGTATTTGCCGTTCAGTTCGAAAGAGAGATGATCCATGGCTAACCCGCTTCAGTTTATCCAGCAAACGCGTGCCGAAGTTGCCAAAGTTGTTTGGCCGACACGTCGTGAAGTGGCTTTGACGTCGTCCATGGTGTTTTTGCTGTCCATCGTGACGGCTGCGTTCTTCTTTCTTGTCGATTTTCTGATCCGTCAGGGCCTTCAGGGCATCCTGACGATGTTTGGCTAGGCGCGTCGCGTCTTTCATAGAACTTTGACTTGAATTCCCAATGCGCGAGCGGTAAAGCCAGCAGCGTTGAGGCGTGCACCGAGTTGCACGCCCCTTTTATTTCCGGGACTCCCCGGCGCGAACAAAAAGGACGACAGACCCATGGCGAAACGCTGGTATTCGGTGAGCGTGCTCTCGAACTTCGAAAAGAAGATTGCCGAGCAAATCCGTCAATCCGTGATCGACGCGGGCCTCGAAGATGAGATCGAAGAGGTTCTGGTGCCGACCGAAGAGGTTATCGAAATTCGTCGCGGCAAGAAGGTAACGGCAGAACGTCGCTTTATGCCGGGCTACGTCCTTGTACGCATGGAG
>CAZMRS010000598.1:0-1884 GCA_964568435.1 uncultured Boseongicola sp.
CGGCGGCGGGTGCCGTTGTTCGCGATGATCTGCGTTTTCTTGGTGGGCGGGTCTTGCTGGAGTTCTAAAGTGGGGTCTTCATGCGCCTCGTCGCGGAGCCGCTGGTCGAAGTCTTTCAGGTTCGGGACTTCATCTTTCATTGCGGGGTGCTCCAGTCGAGGATCATTTTGAGGCAGGCGGGATCGTCGAACGCGGTTGGATACGCAGTCTCGGCGTCGCTTGCTTTGGCGGTGTGCGTGATGAGGTCAGACAGGCTGAGCGAACCCGCTTCGATCAGTTGGCGCGTGGCAGTCAGGTCGTCCGGCGTCCATTCTGCCGCGATCCGCAGACGTGCTTCTTTCATAAAGGCGGGGACGAAGCCGAAAGTGACATCGCCCGGATAGAAGCCCGCGAGGACGATCTCTCCACCCTTTGCGATGCGGCCGATCAGCTGGTTCAGGACATCAGGCGCGCCAGAGGCATCGTAGATAGATGTGTAGTCGCGACGTTCGTCGGTGGCGGGGTCAATGACCTCGTAACCTTTTGCACCTGTGCGGCGAGCCTCGTCTATTTCCCAAACAACCGGAGCCGGCGCGCCTGCCGCAATGGCCAAACGCGCCAGTAGTCGGCCGAGCACACCGTGGCCGACAATGAGGTCCGGCATTGCCTTGTCGAGACCGGCCATAGCGTGGCGAGCGGTTGCAGCCAGAGCCAGGAGCGCGCCTTCTGCGCCCATGGTGCTGTCAATCTTTACTGCACGAGATGCGGGTGTAACGAGGCGCGAGGTCGCGCCCCCAAAGAGCCCGCGAGCATCAGTGTAGCAGTTTGCGCCGGGAACAAAGACACGATCTCCGGGGATGAGATTCGTGCCGCGCCCAGCTTCAACAACTTCACCGGTGGCCTCATAGCCAGGAATTAAGGGATACCCCATGCCCGGGAACGGCGGCATACGCCCATCCCAGAAGAGTTTCTCAGTTCCTGTGGAGATGCCGGAGTGCGTGACATCAACGACAATGTCCTCATCGCCTGGCGCGACCAGCTCGACAGCTTCCACGCTCAAAGACTTCGGACCCGACAGAATGACGGCGTTTGCGTTCAATGTCTTCTCCCCGTGCACCCGCGCGCCTCAGACATTGAGGGCACACTGAGTGCGACATTTTGTACTGTCAGTTTAATCTTACACGCCTATGTGTCAATATTTTTAGACAGTTAATGTGTCAGGGTTTTGAGGCAGTCACGACGCTCGTGACAAATGGCCGGTTGGTCTTGACCGGTGCGCAGTGGTTGAACCCAGCCTGTGACAGCAGATGCATTATTTCGGCTGCGCTTCGCGTGCGCCCTGTCTCCATCGCCAATGTATAAAAGGCAAAGTAGGCATCACCTGCTGTCGTTGGAGCGTCGCCGCCGGACATTGGTTCGGAAATTATGACTTTGCCGCCGGACGGTAGCGCCTGAAAAACGCGCGCCAGAAGAGCGCAGACAGTTTCATCAGAGTGGTCATAAAGGACGCGCACAAGAGAAATGGCGTCTGCGCCAGATGGCAGTGATTCGTCGCGGAACGAGCCAGAACGAATCGTTATGCGGTCTGAGAGGCCCGCGTTGGCAAAGGTGTCAGCCGCGCTAGACACCACCGCTGGCAGATCGAACAGCATGGCCTGGAGTCCGGGTGTCGATGTGAGAGCGTGGCAGAGAAATGCGCCCGTGCCGCCGCCAACATCCATGAGGTGCTTGATGCCGGTGAGCGAGATGCTCTGCAGCGTTTCTTCGGCCACAAGCGTCTGGCTGTCGGACATCAGCTTGGAGTAGCGCACCGCTGCGTCAGGGTCCTTTGCTGCACCTGCCCCAAAAACATACGGCCAGAACTCTGCAAGCTCGGGCTTCGTCTCGCCTCGCAGAAATGCTGTC
>CAZMRS010000599.1:0-1884 GCA_964568435.1 uncultured Boseongicola sp.
CAACGCGAATTGAAATCGCTCAGCTCAAGGAAGCGATGCCGGAATCAACGATGATCTACGTGACTCACGACCAGGTCGAGGCGATGACACTGGCAAGCCGTATTGTCGTGCTGGCAGGCGGTGGTATTGCGCAGGTTGGCTCGCCGTTGGAACTCTATGAGCGTCCAGAGAACGAGTTTGTAGCGCAGTTTATCGGGTCCCCTTCGATGAACCTGCTGCCTGGCAAGATCACAGGTACCGGTGAGCAGACCACGATTGAGATGGATGCAGGCGGCAAGGCTGTCTCCAACTATCCGTCGCTGCCTGAGGATATGGGAAAAGCCGTGAATGTCGGTGTGCGCCCGGAAGACATGGTGGCGACAAGAGAAGGTCAAGACAGGATTTTCCGTGGAAAGGTGAATATCACTGAAGCACTTGGCGAGGTCACGCTGCTTTATTTCGAGCCTCAAGGAGACGCTGATCCTGTGATCGGCAAACTGCAGGGTATTCACAAGGACCTGCGCGGTAACGAAGTCGACCTTACAGCAGACCCATCAAAAGTTCACGTGTTCATGAATACTCAGTCGCTGCTGTATCGGGATCGCGAAGTTAAGCAGATAGCGACAAAAGCACACTAAACTACTGCCAAACAATAAAAAAAGCCCTGCCGCGCGGCGGGGCTTTTTTATTTTTCGAACTTGGGGAAGTCAGTCACTCAATCCAAGAAGCGGACGCCAATCGTGGGTAGGGGTGTATCCCAACATCTTACGCGCCTTGGCGTTTGAATAGAACGTTTCGCGCGGGCCGATCGGGCTCTTCTTCGGAACATCGTCATAAAACTGAGCGATCAACTCGTCGGATGTCCGATCTACCGAATGCCCAGAGCTTGAAACATTGAATACTTCATAACCAAGTCCGTCGGTTGCCAACGCGCAGTCAATGAAATGCCCAAAATCACCGACGTCGATGTAGCTGAAGATATTTCCTTCACGCGTTCCAGGGTCTTTCACAAAATCGGGGAAAAGCTCGGTGTATTCGTCAGGCGCGATGACGTTGTTCAGTCGCATCCCATAAATGTCGATGCCGGATCTGCGTTGAAAGGATTTGGCCGTAACTTCGTTGGCCACCTTGGACATTGCATAGCTGTCTTCAGGCAGGGTCGGATGTTCTTCGTCAAGCGGCAAATAATCTGGCTTGCGGTGGCCGTCTGAGAAACAGATGCCGTATGTCGTCTCGCTGGAGGCAAAGATTACCTTTTTGACGCCGTCCCGGATGGCCGCATCGATGACATTGTACGTCCCAATTGTATTCACCCGATAGCACTCATTGTCAGGGACAATCATGATGCGTGCGATAGCAGCAAGATGGATCACCGCATCAAAGGCTGGCATTCCTTGACCGGTGCCAAGTTCGTCAAAGTCCGCGTAGGACCGCATTGCATCGTACATGTGCCCGGGATTTGTGATGTCGGCGATCCGGTCGAATGCGCCATCTATGCCGCATGGCTGCAAATCGACGTTCAAAACTCGATGCCCACTTCTGACGAGATGCTGGATGAGGTGTCGACCCGCTTTACCGGCTCCACCGGTGACTAAAATACGCATGAGAGATGTCCTTAGCTGTTTGGACTTTTCTAACGCTCCAGCAGCGAAGCGTCGAGACGTGTGCGGACTTTCCGATTGCATCACCAGCCCAGATCATGTGACGTCATCGACGTGGCAATTAGGAGATGTTGTGATGCCGGTACCTACAAACCCTATCAAATCTGGATTGGCCGCGGGGCACCGTCAAATGGGGCTTTGGATTGCTCTGGCGCATCCGACATCTGCGGAAATTGCCTCACGGGCCGGCTTTGATTTCTGTCTGATAGACGGAGAGCATGCGCCGAACGATATCCCATTGGTT
>CAZMRS010000600.1:0-1880 GCA_964568435.1 uncultured Boseongicola sp.
AGTACGTGGCAGGAACACCTGCCCCACGGCTAGCAACTCACCCTCGCGCGGCGAGTGACCAGTACGCTCAATCATGTCACCGAAGAAGGAATGCGGAATTTGCACATGGATGCCTGCACCGTCGCCGGTTTTGCCGTCCGCATCCACTGCGCCCCGGTGCCAAACCGCCTTGAGCGCATCGATCCCGTTCTCGACCACTTTGCGAGACTTCGACCCATCCAGCGAAACCACAAGGCCCACACCGCAGGACGCGTGTTCGTCGTCATCGCGATAAAGCGAATTCTCCGTCATCCACTTGCGACGCTGTTCCTCGGCCTCGGCCCAGTTTGCATCAAATTTGGTCATGTCATTGTCTCCCGCAATTCGAGAATGTCTTTCGTTTGTCTTTATGGTCATGTCGCCTCCGGCGCGCTTGCCTGAAACTCGGCGATAACCTCGGCTTCGGTGCTCTGCGTCGCGCCTTCAAAAGGAGGCATCCACGGCGCGCGATGATCGACAAAAATCTCCGAAGTCACCTTCAGCTCGGATTGATCGTTCAGCGTCCCAGCGGCCACACTGCGCGGGGCCTTGTCCTGAAGTGTCCAGTAAAGTGTCGTGCCGCAAGTGCCGCACACCGCGCGTTCACCCCAGGCGCTCGCATGGTAGGCCGAGATCACATCGCCGCCGTCCAAAAGGATGTTGTCGGCACGCGCCGCAAAGTATGGGCCACCTCCGGCCCAGCGCTGGCACTGCCCGCAATGGCACGCGTTGACCTCGCCGGAAACATCCGCCGTGTAGGTCACCGCCCCGCAGAGACACTGTCCGCTTCTCTGTGCCATCTTCATCCTTCTTTAACCGATATGGTCAGCGATGCTGCCCTATGTGGTTATGATTTCCCTAAGTCAGCGTACGCCCGCACCGACGTAATACCGACGTAACACCGACGCTTTACCGATTTCACTCAGCGGCCACTTTTGCCGCACCGTTCAACTGATCCAGAATGGCGTCAGCAGCTTCACGACCATCGCGAATAGCCCAGACAACCAGCGACGCGCCACGCACGATATCGCCCGCCGCGTAGACCCCTGGAACGTTGGTTGCGTGGGTGCGGAAGTCGGCCTTCACCGTGCCCCAACGCGTCACTTCAAGGCCATCAACATCCCAAAGCTTCGGCAGGTCTTCTGGCTCAAAACCAAGGGCCTTCACCACCAGATCAGCGCCTTCCACATAGTCCGAACCTTCAATCAGCTCGGGCACCTGGCGGCCCGTTGCGTCAGGTGCGCCAAGACGCATCTTCTGAACCATCACGCCCTCGACCGTATCGCCGGTAAACCCTTTCGGGGCGGACAGCCAAACGAACTCCACACCTTCCTCTTCGGCGTTCTGAACTTCGCGCTGCGACCCCGGCATGTTCGCCTTGTCGCGACGGTAAAGACACTTCACACTTTCCGCGCCCTGACGGATCGCCGTACGCACACAGTCCATCGCAGTATCGCCGCCGCCGACGACGACAACGCGCTTGCCCTCGGCGTTCAACTCGCCCGTGTCAAACTCGGGCACATCATCGCCAAACGACTTCCGGTTGGATGCGGTCAGATAGTCGATGGCCCGCACAATTCCGCCCGCTCCGACACCCGGAGCCTCAAGGTCGCGCGACTTGTAAACCCCTGTCGCAATTAGAATTGCGTCGTGTTTGTCCTGAAGCTCTGCAAACGAGATATCTTCGCCAACGTTGCAGTTCAGAACAAATTCAACTCCGCCTTGCTCAAGCTGATCGTTGCGCCGCATGACCACGTCTTTCTCCAGCTTGAAGCCCGGAATGCCGTAGGTCAGCAGTCCGCCGGCGCGATCATAACGGTCATAGATCGTGACCTGAACACCGGCGCGCCGCAAGCGGTCAG
>CAZMRS010000601.1:0-1879 GCA_964568435.1 uncultured Boseongicola sp.
CCCTCGGTTTCCACACCATCAATCTGCGTGCGCACCACTGCTCGCGTGTAAAACGGCGCGTCCAACATCGCCTTAACTTGTTTCGGCCGATACCCGTTATCTGCTCGCGTCTCGCGCTTCACCGCCCAGAGCGAACGCGCAACCCGCGCCTTCGGCGGGGCATCGAACGGCGCAATCGAGCCATCATCCGCAAACTTGAATGCACAGGCCAATTCTGATCCGTCTCGGCGCAGCGCATCATAAATGCATACCGACCCGCCCGGCACCGGATAGCGCGCCCAGGTCCAATAGTCGAAGTCCTGCTCCAAAGCCCGCGTGCCAAAATTGGAGTCAAAATACCCATGCCCGGACCACTGCCATCCGGGCCCAAGATCGACATCAATGGACGCGGTAGGAGAAAACGGTCGCCAGACATGCGTTCCCTCAGGCGTCAAAGGCAACTCTACGTCTGTCAGCCCTGAAGGCGTCACCGTGATCGTTCCGCGCATCCGACTGATAAGGGGAAGCGATGAAATCTCCTCAACATTAATGACAAGTTTATTGTCATCCCAATGAAGGCTGGAAGGCCCGACCGTAAAGCTGTGATCCGTCTGTCGCAGAGCACTCCGCCCCCGATCTGTCATCGCAAACCGTCCACCGCGCCCGTAGGTGGCAACGTTGATGCAGCAGTGGTTCTCGGGCGACTTCCGCCCTGACCAGCGATACCAGGGTGAGAAGACAGACCCTATGAAGGCGATGACCGAGACGGCTTGAGTCCCGTCATCCGAGACCCCGTCGATGTACCACCAGGCGTAGCCGTTTTCCGGGACATCGATGTTGAAACAAGGTCCGTTTCTATCGCCGCGGCCGCGTGCTTTCCGGAGAGCGCCGCCATCGCGATGCCCGCGCCCGGATGCGCCCCGCCCCCCGCCAGGTATAACCCCGGCAAGCGTGTCCGCGCCGTCGGCCTCTTGAACGTCGCCGTCATCCCATGTGGGCTCAGCCCATAAAGAGAACCTTCGCTTGCCGGAAAGAGGCGATGAAACATGCCCGGAACCGTCAGAGCCGGAGTGTCCGGCCTCGGCGTGAAGATCACGCCACGTTCCGTCAGATGCTGGAAAACTCGTGTCCGGCATTCGTCCTTCTCCTTCTCACTCACGTTCGTCCCGGGCGCTGCATTCTCAATGATCTCTAACCGCTCCAAAGCTGGGGGCGTCACACCCGTCCCGCGATCCTGCGCACAGATGTATAGGGTGGGATCAATCGGCGGATTGCCCTTCGCAATCTCGCCAAACTCCGTTTCTGGGTCGCGGCCAAAGAAAACATTATGATGCGCCAGTTCCACACCGCTTGCCTCAGCCGCAAACGCCCAAACCCGCGCCGAAAGGCTCCGAGGCTGCACACCAGTCTCCGGCACCGCCAACTTCACCGAATTTCCTAGCTTGCCAGCACGAAGCGCCGCTGGATCGCCGTTAAAGACAACGCCATCACAAGCAAACCGACGTCCACCCGCATGCACCGCCACGGCCCGCGCATCTTGTATCTCAATACGATCAACCGAAGCGCCATACTCGAACGCAACGCCTAAACCCTCAGCCAGTTCCGCAAGCGCCTGCGCGAGTTTCGACATCCCGCCTTCAACACGCCAGACGCCACTTGCCTCGGCATGCCAGATCAACTGCAAGATCGCAGGGCTCAGCCCTGGATGCCCACCAACATAAGTCGAGTACCGCCCAAACAGCTGCCTGAGCCTCGGATCGCGAAACGTCTTGCGCAACTGCCCCGCCAACGACCGCAGCCCGCCGAGATCGCCCAACAGCCTTGGCTGACGCATCACAGTCGCGGTGAGCGTCGGCAGCTTTGGCGCCCCGCTTTCCATCACTGGTCCTTCAAAGGCTTC
>CAZMRS010000602.1:0-1878 GCA_964568435.1 uncultured Boseongicola sp.
CGCCAGCTCATATTGATGGAATGAGCCTGCGAGCGTAGCGGTCATTGGAGCAGATCGCGGCGAAGGACTCGAAGGAGCCCTTATTAACAAATGCTGCGCTATGCATGAACGGGTGCGAACCGCTCATTGCTGCCATTTGCGTCCGCTCGATGGCCCAATGCTGCTAAACACCTGAGGTGACCTATGCTTCGGTGCGGCCCGACAATCCTGCCGTTCGATGCGGGCGTGAAACCGAGCGGACGACGAACCGGCAATCTGCGGAATAAGGCAAACATTACGCAGATGATTGCTTTGCGCGTCACAAACGATCAAGCAAGTCATAAGCCAACGCGTCAGACGCCTCGGGTATCCCCCAAACCGGAGCATGGCCGACAGTATCAATGACCGGCGAGATTGCCTTCGGCAACCGGTACATTGTCTCGACGGAAGTAGAATAGCAGCTAAAAGTGCCTTGTTGGTCAACAACGGCCCGGCTTGGCACAGTCTTCTGAACCGCTGTGGTGGTTGGGGGCATCCACCGCGGCTGTTCAGTCCCGCGTCAATTGAATGGCCAATCGCAAGTGCGCCAATCGGTTGCCTCTGAAGCAATCCTGCCTAGTTAGACAAGACTTCGAGCCAGATTTTGAAGTTCGCGCCTGTCTTGGCCGAAACGGAAATCACTTTTGCTTGCGGGTTCACCTCGGCAATGTTTCGACGGCATTCACCCTCATCGAATTCCACGACTTCGGCGATGTCGATCTTGTTGATGATGACGACTTTGGACGCGCGAAACATGTGCGGGTACTTCAAGGGTTTGTCTTCTCCCTCAGTGGTCGAGATCACGGCGACTTTCATCTTCTCGCCCAGATCGAACATCGAGGGGCAGACAAGATTTCCCACATTCTCGATCAGCAGGATGGCGCCCTGTTCCGGGTCAAGCGTCTTGACGGCGTCCCGGATCATGTCTGCCTCCAGGTGGCAGCCAGCGCCCGTGTTGATCTGAATGGCTTTTGCTCCTGCCGCCCGGACCCTGTCTGCGTCGTTGGTTGTCATCTGGTCGCCCTCGATCACGTAGACGGGACGGGATTGCCCTATTTCACGGATCGTGCGCTCCAGAAGCGTGGTCTTGCCGGCACCGGGTGAACTGACGAGGTTCAGGGCGAGATCCCCTCGTCCTTCGAACCAACCGCGATTGCGTTCCGCGATCTGGTCGTTCTTGGAAAGGACCGCCTGTTCCAGCGAAATGATCTCGCCGTTGGGCCCATGTACATGGGGTTTGTCATCGCCTTCATGGGTATGGTGGTGATCGTGTTCATGGTGATGATGATCATGATGATGATCATGATGGTGATCGTGGTCGCCATGAAGCAGACCACCTTGCCGGATCACCGTCTCGGTGCCGCTTTCCGGATCAATCATCCTGACGTCGTTGGCGGGATCCGAGCATCCACAAGTTCCACACATCACGCAACCTCCCTGAATTCGAATTCCTTGATCAGAAACGTGTCGGCTTCTGCCTCCACGATTTCCAGTTCTGCGCCGGCAAGCGGGCTATCTTCGGTCACTATGTCCCAACAAAATCGAAGGGCAGACGTCTCGACGCAAGCCAGCGGCCCTACCGCCAGTTTGACCCGCGCCACAGGTCTGTCGCCCGCGTTTTCGCGCACGATCGACACGATACTCCTGCTGAGACCCAGTTCATGCATGCCGGAACACCCCGAACGCGTTCGGCCCGGTTTCCACGATAATTCCCAAGCCGATCCCGATGGCGATCAGGCCTGCGGCTATCAGAATTCCCCGATGCAGCAAGGTTGCGCTGTGTTCGGCAAACCGGAGCGGCCAGTAGACGGCAAAGCTGAGCATGCCCATCCCCAGGACCGAGCCGAACCCGAAGATCAC
>CAZMRS010000603.1:0-1872 GCA_964568435.1 uncultured Boseongicola sp.
CATTTCGTCGGGTGGATTGTACTAGCGAGGCGAAGTGTCGCTGCCACTTGGACTTCGTGCCGGGTGCTCTAATTCCCCTTCTATGACAAAGACATGCACTGTTATTTACAACGGCTCCTGCCCGATTTGCTCGCGTGAGATTGATATGTACGCCGGTCGCGTTCGGGCGTCTGGTGGCGCGCTGAAGTTTGCGGACCTTAACGAAACGGATCTGGCGTCCTTCGGGCTAACTTCGGATCAGGCGGCACGTCGGCTTTATGTGGTTCAAGATGGCGCGCTTTTGTCCGGCGTTGATGCCTTTGTTGTGCTCTGGCGCGAGACGCCTGGATTTGCTTGGTTGGCGCGCCTGGTGGCCTTGCCGGGCGTGAGGCAGGTGGCTGGAATTGTCTATGAAGGCGTTCTGGCTCCGATCCTTTTTTACATGCACAAAAAGCGGCAATCGCGCAGCGCTTGAAGGCCTTGGCGGGCGTTGATAGACGTGTCGGAACGACACCTCTCGGAGACACTTACCCATGCGTGCTGACGCCGAAAATGCGGTTGCCGCGATTGAGAAATCGCTGGAGCTATTGTCTCAGCGCATGGACTGGGAGACAGCGGAGCATCGCTTGGAGGAGTTCAATGCGATGGCCGAGGACCCAAACCTTTGGGACGATCCGGATCGCGCACAGAAGCTAATGCGCGAACGTCAGATGCTTGTGGATGCCATGGGTCGCTATACGGGCATGAAGCAAGAACTGTCTGATAACATTGAGCTTATCGAACTGGGCGAGATGGAAGACGATGCCGAGGTCGTGGCTGAGGCTGAGACCGCTTTAAAGACGCTTCAAGAGCGCGCGGCGCAGGCGGAGATCGAAGCTTTGCTCGACGGCGAGGCGGACGGCAACGACACCTTCCTGGAGATCAACTCGGGTGCGGGTGGTACCGAGAGTTGTGATTGGGCGTCGATGTTGGCGCGTATGTATGTCCGTTGGGCGGAGGCGCATGGGTATAAGGTGGAGCTTCAGTCCGAGAGCCCGGGCGAGGAAGCTGGCATAAAATCAGCGGCTTACAAGATTTCTGGACCAAACGCCTACGGCTGGTTGAAGTCGGAGTCCGGGGTGCATCGGCTGGTACGGATTTCGCCGTATGACTCGGCGGCGCGGCGGCATACGTCGTTCTCGTCCGTTTGGGTCTATCCAGTGGTGGATGACAATATCGAGATCGAGGTCAATCCGGCGGACATTCGGATTGATACGTACCGGTCCTCGGGGGCTGGCGGACAGCACGTGAACACAACGGATTCGGCCGTGCGGATTACGCATATTCCGACAAATATCGTGGTGACGTCTTCGGAAAAGTCGCAACACCAGAACCGTGACATCGCGATGAAAGCTTTGAAATCAAGGCTTTATCAGATGGAGTTGGAAAAACGTACGGCGTCCATTCAGGAAGCCCACGACAATAAGGGCGATGCGGGTTGGGGCAACCAGATCCGGTCGTATGTTTTGCAGCCGTATCAGATGGTGAAGGACCTGCGGACCGGATTCGAGACCAGCGACACGAGCGGTGTTCTGGATGGCGACCTTGACGGGTTGATGGCGGCGACGCTCGCGATGGGTGTGTCTGGCATGGATCGGGCGGCGGCCAACGCCGAAGATTAACGGCGTCTGAGGGCTGCGCGCTCTTTCATTCCTTTTAAGCAACATGCGAAACCCATTGGCGCGTTAACCTTTCGTGTTTTCAGCGCTTTAGGACGTGTTCTTCAACATCGGTATCGCGTCGGTATTACGTCGGTATTGCGTCGGTGCCGATATGCGTACGGTGGGCCGTTTCGACGAACGTTAACAAAGCGTACGGTCTTGCCGCGACGTTTGCCGTCGCGCAAGGTGAACA
>CAZMRS010000604.1:0-1866 GCA_964568435.1 uncultured Boseongicola sp.
AGAACGCCAAGTTCGCGTGCGGCCTGCGCAATAATCGGAGCTGCTCCAGTTCCGGTGCCCCCGCCCATGCCGGCGGTGATGAAGCACATGTGTGCGCCTGCCAGGTGATCGACGATCTCTTCAATGGTTTCTTCGGCGGCGGCGGCTCCAACGGATGGGCGTGCGCCCGCACCCAGACCTTCCGTTACCCGGACGCCCATTTGAACCTTGGTTGTAGCGACTGATTGTTGCAACGCCTGAGCGTCGGTATTAGCGACAACGAATTCGACACCTTCGAGTTGCTTCTCGATCATGTTGTTTACGGCGTTGCCGCCGGCGCCTCCAACCCCGAACACGGTAATCCGTGGCTTGAGCTCTTCGTGGGTGGGCATCGTCAAATTCAATGTCATTACTCAATCCGCCTGTTGTTATCATGCCCCCGGGCCGAGACGCCTATTTTGCGGCCTGCACAAGAAGGCCGCCTTTATCAAGTGGTCGGACAATACCCTGAGAGCTGCGACAGGTCACCCCGATTCGGGGCAAAAACCCACCAAATATGGCAATTTTTTGACCAACACACTCAGCATCTCGGTCAGACCGCAAGATCGTGCGGATTTCAAAGACATAGCCACTAAAGCTCACATAAATGCACCTAAACTGACGTGCAAAAGCACATCCGAAGGTTTAGTTTCATCTATGGAGGGGCCTGCTCCGCCTCTCTTTTGGTCCTTTGCCGAACCTTGTGGATAACTTAACAGATTCGCTTACACCCGTCGCCCTAAAAGTACCGTTCCGGCGGGCCCTTGCTCCTTACCAATTGTCCCTGAACCAGCGCACGGCTCTTTTAAAGGAACGATGCGCGTTTCGGTCTGTCGGAATCTCGAAGTCCCACCATTCGTCTTGCGGATGCGCCGCGAAAAGGCTGAGGCCCACAGCGCTCGCAAAGGCGGCACCGGTAACCGCCTGTGGAAGTCCCTGGACGCGAAGCGGGCGACCGATCCGAATGCTTTGGCCGAGTATCTTAGGCGCGAGGCGGTCAAGACCCGGGATTTGGCTGCCTCCCCCGGTCAGCACGATCTGCTGCGATGGCAGGTGCTCGAACCCGGCGGCATCGAGCCGTTCGCGGACCTCTTCCAGGATTTCTTCAACCCGCGGTCGCATGATGCCGATAAGCTCCGCACGGGTCACAGTACGCCGATCGTGTTCCCAGTCACCCGTCTCTCCACCGATCTCGATCATCTCGCGGTCATCCATGCCGGTCGCGACTACGCCTCCGTGAAAGGTCTTCAAACGTTCCGCCACGGACATCGAGATCTGAAGCCCTTTGCAGATATCCTGCGTAATGTGCTCGCCGCCCAGACGCACACTATCAGCGTAAATCATGTGCTTTTTGATGAAGATCGAAAGCCCGGTTGTTCCGCCCCCGAGGTCGATGCAGGCGCTGCCCAACTCTTGTTCGTCTTCCACAAGCGCCGACATACCGGACATATATGCAGACGACGCAAGTCCAGCGAGTTCGAGGTCACAGCGTTTCAGACAATAGATCAGGTTCTGCAATGCAGCCGTGTCCACTGTCAGCATGTGCATGTCGCAGGCGAGCCTTTGGCCAATTTGCCCACGCGGATCGGTCAGACCCGACCGATGGTCTAGTGCGAAATTGACCGGCTGCGCATGGAGGATATCCCGCCCCTGCCCGTAATCCGGTACATCACAGGATGCCAAAGCGCGTGCGACGTCCTGTTCGTCCACAACTTCGCCATCCACAGGAACGATGCCGGCTAACCCGTAGGACCTCGGCTGACCGCCAGACAGGCATGCAATGACGTGATCCACGCGCACATTGGCCATCTTCTGCGCTGCCTGCACGGCCGTTCGACTGGCCCGCTC
>CAZMRS010000605.1:0-1865 GCA_964568435.1 uncultured Boseongicola sp.
CAACCGGCAATGGCGAGGACCCCGAGAATGCCGTTTCTACCGAAGACACATCGGCATCCACCGGGCGCTGCATCAGGGCAGAGATCGCTGTCGGCACCGTAATGATGAATGTCACGTTCCAACGCTCAATCAGTTTCCAGAAGTTGTCGAAGACGCCATCCCCCCGATAGCCTTGTGGTGTCGGAAACACGACGTGACCACCAGAAGCCACCATCGACATCAGGATCACATGGCAGGCGAACACGTGGAACAATGGCAAGGGACAGATCACGACGCTTTTCTCGTCAAACAAAAGCTCCTGCCCGATCCAGCCGTTGTAATTCATGCCAGAGAATTTGTGTTGGGCGACTTTCGGCATGCCGGTTGTGCCGCCGGTATGAAAATAGGCGCAGACCCGATCTTCCGTCGCGTCTGCAAAGTCCAGTGTGGTGTTCTGTTTTGCAAGTTCCGCGTTGAAATCCAACAGCTTAGCACCGTGATTGCTTGGGTTCTTGGGTCTGATAAGCGGAACAATGAATGACTTGGGAAACGTAAGATACCTGTTCAGATCCACTTCAAGGATCGTTTCAACGTTGGGAGCAAGCCGCACTGCTTCTGCAGCTTTTTGTGCCACGTCGGATTTCGGAAACGCCTTGAGCGTGACAAGAACTTTTGCATTTGTCTCGCGCAGAATTGCGCCGATCTGTTTGGCCTCCAACAATGGGTTGATCGGGTTCGCAATCCCCGCAACCGTCCCGCCAAGAAGCGTGATTACGGTCTCGTTCGCATTTGGCAAAAGATACGCGACAACATCGGCTTCTCCGACCCCGAGTTTCCGAAACAAATTGGCGGCCTGCGTAACCTTCTCATGTAGATCGGTCCATGTAAGGGTTTCGGCCTTGTCATTGGGTCCGGAGAGGATTTGAAACGAGACCGCATTGCCGTTCGGGAACTTGTTCCTGGTTTCCGTCAGCGTCCCATAGACGGTGACCGGCAGACCGCGATCTGCCCATGGCATAGCGTTTTCAATGGCGTTGCGATCCGCAACGGACGTGAAGTTGCTCATCTGGTCCTCCCACAAACCAAAGCCGGCGTTTTTGTCTCAAACGCTCGAGGTTCATAAGTGTGTAGCCAAAAACGACCGTTCTCGCAAGCCTATGGCAGGCAGAGACGCTGCGTCACGCCATTATTCCGCTGCGACACCATCGGTGAATTGCAGCCGCGCAAGCCGTGCATAAAGGCCGCCCTGCCCCACAAGGGCATCGTGCGTGCCCTCTGCCACGATGCGCCCTTGGTCAAATACTAGGATGCGATCCGCCTTTTTAACCGTTGCGAGCCGGTGCGCCACGACGAGCGTCGTTCGGCCTTCCGCGAGCCGATCAACAGCGTCCTGCACAGCACGTTCGCTCTCCGCATCAAGCGCACTGGTCGCCTCGTCCAAAAGCAGGATCGGGGCATCCCTCAGAATAGCGCGCGCAATGGCGATCCTTTGCTTTTGACCGCCTGAGAGCATGACGCCTCGCTCTCCCACATAGCTGTCATAGCCGTCGGGAAGCGCAGAAAGAAACTCATGTGCAGCCGCTGCTTTGGCCGCTTCTTCGATCTCGGCGTCGCTCGCATCGGGGCGTCCAAAGCGAATGTTTTCACGCGCCGTATCGGCGAAAATAACAGGGTCTTGCGGAACCAGCGCAATAGAGCGTCGAAAGTCCGAACGCGCCACTTTGTCGAGAGCGTACCCATCTACACTGATCGTACCGCTGTCCGGATCGTAAAACCGGAGAAGCAATTGAATAACAGTGGATTTCCCCGCCCCTGAGGGGCCCACCAGCGCGACGGTTTCCCCCGGCTCGGTACGAAAGCTCACCCCATCCAAAGCTGCAATAGAC
>CAZMRS010000606.1:0-1864 GCA_964568435.1 uncultured Boseongicola sp.
CTGGAAAACTGCGTGCCTTGGACGGCGGAGCCGATGAAATCAAGGCGCTGCAAGCGGCTGCTGAAGAGGCGGAAGCGCAATACGATGCGGCCGCCGACGCTTTGGGTGCCGCGCGTGCTCAGGCAGCGGAAGAACTGGATGCTTCCATGGCGCGCGAGCTTGCACCGCTGAAGCTTGAGCGTGCCGTGTTTGCGACGGACATCAGCGAAGGTGAGGCAGGACCAACCGGTCGCGATCACGTCGCCTTCACTGTGGCGACCAATCCGGGTGCGCCGGCAGGACCACTTAACAAGATCGCCTCTGGTGGTGAACTCAGCCGCTTTTTATTGGCGCTGAAAGTATGTCTGACGTCCGGTACGATCGGGCAAACTCTCATTTTTGATGAAATCGATCGTGGAGTAGGCGGGGCCACGGCGGATGCGGTCGGGCGTCGTCTTGCTGATCTAGCATCGACGAACCAGGTTCTTGTCGTCACGCACTCACCTCAAGTCGCGGCCCGCGGCGCACATCATTGGCGGGTCGAAAAGTCGGTGAACGATGACCGGACGCTCTCAAAGGTGACACCGCTTGGCGAGGGCGACCGTGTCGACGAAATTGCTCGGATGCTCTCAGGAGACCGTATCACAGATGCGGCGCGCGAGGCAGCAAAGACACTTCTTCAGGGTTAGGCGCGGCGACGGCGACGGCCCGCGCGTGCTGGAGTGGCGGCATCATCGCCTGTTCCATCTGATGCAGACGAAAACCCGCCAAGTGCTTCTGCGATTGCATCCAAGGTCGGACGGTCACCGCGCGGTGTTTCCTCCAAGGCAGCACGCATTTTGACGAGATGCTCGGGCGTTGTGCCACAACACCCGCCAATGATCGTCGCGCCGGAATCGCGGGCAAGCACCGCATAATCTGCCATCAAGTAAGGTGTCCCGTCATAGTGGATATGACCGTCCACATACTTTGGGATCCCAGCATTGCCCTTGGCGATGAGAGGAGTCTCCTGTCCAAGTGCCGCGAAACCAAGAACCGTGCGCAGCAAGTCAGACGCACCGACACCACAGTTTGCGCCATAGGCCAGCGGCGCGTGATCCAGCTTCCCGACGAGATCTGTCAGACCCTGGCTGGTCAAACCCATCATGGTGCGGCCAGCCGTGTCAAAGCTCATCGTTCCGCACCAGGGCATTCCCGCCAGCAAGGCTGCTTCGGACGCGGCCTTGTATTCTTCCGGCGCGGAAATGGTTTCGACCCACAGGACGTCAGCTCCACCTGCCTTCAAACCTTCCGCTTGCTCGTGGAACATCTCGACAGCGTCGGAATAGGTGAGAGAACCCATAGGTTCCATGATCTCGCCCGTTGGGCCCATGGATCCTGCAACAATGACTGTCCGTCCCGACGCATCAGCAACCTCGCGGGCAATCTCGGCTCCGGCCTTGTTCAACTCGTGTACACGAGATTGGCCGTCGTGAAGTTTCAGGCGCGCGGCATTGCCGCCAAACGTGTTGGTCAGGAACAGATCAGAGCCTGCATCGACCGACCCCTTGTAAAGCGCGACGACTTTGTCAGCTTCATCGACGTTCCAGAACTCTGGCGCGTCGCCGGCTGTCAAACCCATGTTGAACAGGTTTGTGCCCGTGGCACCGTCAGCCAAAAGCCAATCTCGTTCTTTCAGTAGGGTGCTCAGCCGGTCACTCATTGTGAATGTCCTCAGTATACTTTTGACGATGCACTGACACGCGCGAGCGGCACGCGCAAATTAATTGTTCTCATTAAGATCATGAGGCGCGTGACAACTCGATCCGTTTATCGATCATTTTAGGAGGATTGGTGGAGCCAAGGGGAGTCGAACCCCTGACCTCTTGCATGCCATGCAAGCGCT
>CAZMRS010000607.1:0-1862 GCA_964568435.1 uncultured Boseongicola sp.
GCCTTAAATTTACCCACCCGTGCCGCGCGACCAATGGGGATGAGGAACTGGCGCGGGCGCGTCACTCGTTCACAGGAAAGTGCCGGTCTTAGACGGAATATACATCCTTGACCGGCGTCGGTTTCCCGATACCCCTCTCGGTGACACCCGATATTGCGGGCGATTTCCAAGGGCTGTTCCCTAGGCCAAAGCCTCCACTCACGGAACATTTTCAATATGCATACGAAATTGACCTAAGGGAAGTAGGGTATTCCATACCGGGTCACGATCTTGTGATTACGTCACCGATTTCCGCACAGTTTGCTGTTTTTCTAATCAATCGTCAGCTTTCAAAAACAAAGATCTGCCGTTGCAGCGAAGCCTTCATCACCGCTTGCGCTGTAGTTTCAACCTGCAAAGCTTGTCTTGCCTTTCTCAAATGCTTCTCCACCGTCGCCGCGGTAAGTCCCATAATCGTTGCAACGTCCTGTGTCGTCTTTCCTTCGCTGACCCATTCCAATGCCTCGCGCTGACGCTTCGAAAGTCGCCGCTGTGACATCGGCATTGGCAGCGAGGCCAGCTTGAGATGCGCAACCTGAACGATCACTTCAATCTCTGTGCCGGACCGAGCCCAAAGCTGCTCAACATCGCACTGTGACAACCCGGGTTTTGCTGTAAGGCCAATCGCCGCTTTCTGTCGGGGGGAGGGGTCCGGGAACGAGATTGTGTACCCTGCGAGTACACCAAACTCTTTATTCAACTCGAGAACTTGTTTCTGTTCAGCCGACAAGGCGTCAGCCATATCAGCCACCAATGACCACGACATGGCGCCTTCATTCTCCATCGCCCACATCGCCATGGGTGCGTTTGCAAACATTCGACCATCGACGAATGCTTCTACATAATCATCTGGGTGATTGGACAAGATCAGCATGTCTTGAGGATCACCAAGAGACACTGCTGTCCGAAAACGCGTCATGCCATACAGCAGGCGATCAAATCCAAATGCGTCCAACTCTGCTGTCAAAATAGCCCAAGTCGCTTCGACAGTACGTGCAGATAAAAGCTTAAGGAGAACTGTACTTAGGTCAGAGGACATTAAGATGTTCCGCCAACCCTCTGATAGCTAGAGCATAACCTTGAATGCCTAAACCCGACACCATCCCAACTGCGGCTGGCGTAATGTAGCTATGATGGCGGAAACTCTCGCGCGCATGGATGTTGGAAACATGAACTTCCACAGTCGGCAATTCCGTTCCGACGATCGCATCGTGCAGGGCGATGGATGTATGTGAATAAGCCCCAGCGTTCAGAACCAAGCCGCTGTGAACGCCGCGCGCCGCATGAATGGCGTCAAGCAGCGCACCTTCATGGTTTGACTGAACACATTCAATTTCGATCCCAAACTCAAGGCCGGTATCGCGACACAAGTCCTCAACATCTGCAAGTGTGGCAATGCCATAGATGTCCGGCTGGCGCGTCCCAAGCAGATTCAGGTTTGGGCCATTCAGGATCAGAAACGAAGCCATCTTTGTTGTCCTTGCAAAAGTTATGTTTCAATGACCTGCACAAACATCTCGATCAAGGGGAAAGTCGCGAGACATCGATTTGAGTGCCAACATTGGTTATCAGTGTGCCGCGGAAAGTACATCGATGTAAGGTTTTGGAAGGCGCAACTGAACAAGAACACTGTGTAATTCATTGATGTAAAGCGACTAAGTAAGATACCAGCGCCTCAAGACAGTATTTAACATAATATTGATTATGCGATTAATGCCTCACGCTAATGAAGTGCTACCCCAACGCGTAGCCTGCGCCTCGAACCGTTCTCAGCGGGTCATCCCCGCCATGGCTGCACAAAGCTTTTCGCAATCGCCCAATGT
>CAZMRS010000608.1:0-1852 GCA_964568435.1 uncultured Boseongicola sp.
TGTATAAACACGCGTGCAGACACCACGCTTCTGAGGGCAACCCTCAAGGTGGAGCGACTTAGAGCGTTTTACTTTCGGCTGACGCGGCTTGCGGATCAGCTGTTGGATCGTGGGCATTGGGCTTCGTTTCCCCGTGTTGCAACACTTGTCTGTTTCGACCCGCGCGTATCGCGGACCATCTAAAATTTGGGGCGCGCGCACCCCGGTTCTTCGGCGCATCATCGTGCGTCCACGACAACGCAAGCTACCGCAGCGCTCCCTAACTTCGGGGGCACGCGGTGGGTATCCAGAGGATCGGAACCATCAGGTCCGGATCGTGACCACTTACATCTGTTAAAGCCGGCTCGGGCGATCAACCCGACTGGCCAAGTGCGCGCCGTATAGACAGAGTCGCGAGACCTGTCAACAGCACCGAACGCCCTTATCGCACCCTGAGTGCTTTGGGTGTCGCCCGGACCGATTTCCGCTCGCGCCACAGGGTGTAAAGCCCTGTCGCGACGACGATCCCCGCTCCAAGTTGCGTCACAGCGTCCGGCCACTCGCCGAACACCAAAAGCCCCAATATCAAGGCCGCCAGCAAGGACGAATATCTGAACGGCGCGACAACGCCGATATCACCAACCCGCATCGCCATAACCGAGAACAAGTACCCCCCGATAATTGCGAAGATCGCACCCGTAATCAGGAAGTAATCCCGACCTTCAAAGGGTTGCCACTCGGTGAACGCGGCGCCGACTGAAGCAAAGGCCAGCACACCGACGACGGCTGCCAAAGCCACCGTCAATGATGGCACGTCTGCGCTCAATTGCCGAGCCGCAAGGTCGCGGACCGTCACACAGGCAACTGCCAGTAGAGCGTAGATCGAATACACAGAAAAGACGTCACCCGTCGGACGCACAATCAGCATCACACCAACAAACCCGATGCCAATGGCCAGAAATCGCCGCCACCCCACCTGCTCGCCCAGAAACAGGGCCGCTCCAAGCGCCACGGTCAATGGCAGCGCCTGAAGGATCGCTGTGACATCCGCAATGGGCATATTAAACAAGGCATTCAGAAAGAAATACGCCGCGCCCATCTCTGACAGTGACCTGATGGCCACCAGCCCTTTGTCCCGCTTCGACATCTCAAATCGAAGAGCGCCGGCCCGCCACGCCATTACGGCAATCAGGATAGTAACCGCCCCACTTCGAATGAACAGAAGCTGGAAGAACGGCAAGTGGTCCGACAATACCTTCATAAAGGCATCGTTGACGGTGAACGCCGTCATGGCTCCCGTCATGAAGAGCGCGCCGCGGATATTGTCTGTAGCCACCATATCGCTGGCATAGATCGAACTGGATGCGACAGCCATAGCGAAACGACTTTTCCGTGACAGGCCCATCTGTCGGTGAAATAATCTAAAGCGGACAGAAATGACTATAGTTGCAAAGTGATGACTGATTTTCACGTATCCATCGTTGGCGGCGGATCGGTCGGTCTCTGTCTGGCCGCAAATTTTGCAATCGCCGGTGCGAAGGTATCTTTGCTCGTTCGCAAGGCCTCACTTGCCTCGCTGGAGGGTCAATCCGTAATTGTCTCCGGCATGTTGGGTGAGCACCGGACGGAACCGGGGCAAGTATTCTTGTGCGATGCTGCCGATCCATCCGACGAGGTTTTAACAAGTGACATGCTGGTTCTGACCACGAAAGCGTACGACGTGGCTACGGCACTTGAACCTTTCGCGAGTGCTCCGTCTTGTCCCCCGGTTCTGCTTTTGCAGAACGGCATGGGCAGCGCAGAAATCGCCCGCAAAATTCTCGGAGAAAAGGTGCCGACCTTTTCTTCGGCCATGATGATCGGCATGGAGCGC
>CAZMRS010000609.1:0-1850 GCA_964568435.1 uncultured Boseongicola sp.
TGGCACCGAGAACACCATCGGTGGACATGATCGGACAGCGTTTTTGCGCCTCTTCGGGAGAGATCAGCTCGCAGTCGTCGATGCCGATAGACTGGAAGATACGATAGTTGGCCTGGAGCCATTCCCAGCGTTCTGGCGTGCCAGCAAGGGTGAGGCCGCCGGTCATATGGAGGTTGATGTTCTGGCCTGACTCCTTTTCGATTTCTGACAGAAGATCAATGGTGTAGGCCTGAAGCGCTGCCATGTTCGGGTCGGCGTTGAGCGCGTGAACACCCCCAGCTGCGTGCCAACTGGAACCTGACGCGAGGCGGCGACGTTCGAGCATGACAACATCGGACCAGCCGAATTTCGCGAGGTGATAGAGAACGGAGCTTCCGACGACACCGCCGCCAATGACGACGACGCGATACTGAGATTTCATGGCGTGACCCTCCCTTTGGGCGCTTTTGCAAGAAGCGTAGGGTCGATTCTGTGTGAGCACTAGACAAAAGTGTCCAATACTATTCTGAAAACGACATTTCGCCGAGTTGGCGACGGGTCAGGCGAGCCAGTTCCGGAGGGCTTTGGTCGTTGCGGCGGGCTGTTCAAGCGTTGGCATATGCCCGGCGTTGTCTATTGCGATGAGCGTGCTGTGGGGCGCGAGATCGTGCATCAGATGATGACGTTCGGGTGTACACAGCCGGTCTTCGGCCCCGTGCAGGATGAGCGTGTGAGCGGGCGCGTTGGCGAGCGTGTCTTGGGCATCGGCGCGGTCGCGGAGCGCGATGGCTTGCGCTTCGAAGACGTCAGATCCAAGTGCCAGAGCCATGTCTGTACATAGCTCCAGAAGGTCTTTTTTGTTTGGGCTGTCAACGAGATAGGCCGGTTTGAGTTCTTCACGCATGACGTCCACCAGCCGCCCTGCATGTACGTCTTTGATCTGGCGATTGCGGATGTCGTAGTTTTGAGGCGCGTCGGCAAGTGGTGTTGTGTCCATCAATGCGAGACGCTCGATCCGGTCAGGTGCTTGCCGAAGGATTTCAAGTGCAACGATTCCGCCCATGGACAAGCCGCCAACGCAAAGCTTGCCCGGCATGGCGTCGAGGATCGCGGCCGCCATATCTGGAATAGTGTTTTGCGTCGGCACCATCGCGACGACCTGACGATCCTTCTCAAGCGCGGCGATCTGCGGCCCGAAAAGCCGCGCGTCACACATAAAACCGGGGATCAGAACAAGCGGCGTCATCCGGCGGCTTTGGCCCCTTCTGACAGCGTGGCGAGCTTGGCCCAGGCGATTTCCGGATCAACGGACCCGAAACCTGCGAAGGTGCCGAAGCCGCAATCTGAGCCAGCGATAACGCGATCAGAACCGACGATTTCCACAAATCTTTCAACACGTTGTCGCACAAGCTCGGGATGTTCGACAAAATTGGTTGTCGTGTCGACAACGCCAGGGACAAGCACTTTGTCGTCTGGAATGTCTCCTTTTCGGTCGCGGAACACAGTCCATTCATGGCCGTGACGTGGGTTGGAGGTTTCGAACAGCACATAGCGCGCATCCGTTGACATCAGCGTGTCGAACATTTTGGCCATGTCGATATCGCAGACATGCGGACCTTCGTAGTTGCCCCAGCAGATATGGACGCGAACCTTTTCTTTCGGGACGTCAGAGAGCGCGTGATTGAGCGCCTCAACATGGCTTTGCGCGACTTTGACGAATTCATCATCCGACAATTCGGTAAACAACATATGACGCGACAGTGCGAGGTCGGGGCAGTCGAGTTGCAAATCGAGGCCAGAGGCAACGATGGTTTCGTATTCGGCCTTCATGGCGTCGGCGAGTGCTGCGAGGTAGGCGTCGCGCGTCTTGT
>CAZMRS010000610.1:0-1841 GCA_964568435.1 uncultured Boseongicola sp.
TGCCGGAATGTCGTCGGTGACGAAGTACTGGTGCTCCATCGAGGCAACCGGATGGAGCACGCCCATCATCGCACCCACTTCGTTTACCCTGTAGCCGCAGGCGTTGACCACAACGTCGCAGTCGATATCACCTTTGTCCGTATGGACCGTCCAAGTGTCGTCCTTGCGCTGCGTAAGGCCTGTGACCGCTGTGTGTCGATAGACTTCAGCACCTGCTTTGCGTGCATGGAAAGCCAGCGCCTGACACAACTGCGCGGGATCAATATCTCCATCTTCTCCATCCCAGAGCCCGCCCACAAGGTTGTCAGTGGAAATCAAAGGATGTCGCCGTGCGCACTCTTCGGCGTCAATGACCTCGTATGTCACTCCCATCCCGCGCGCCATTGAAGCAAAGTGCCGATAGCCCTGCATGTGCGCTTCGGTGTTGGCAAGCCGGATGCCGCCATCGCCATGATGGTAACCCACCGGGTACTCCGGGTCGTCCCGAAGTTTCTTGTAGAGTGCTATTGAGTGGGATTTCAGGCCAACCAACGTCTGGTTCATCCCAAAGTTTGTGACCTGCGCAGCCGAATGCCAGGTTGTGCCCGACGTGAGTTCGTCGCGTTCAACCAGAACCACATCGCTCCAGCCCTCTTGCGTCAGATGATAAAGCGTCGAGCACCCCGCGATCCCGCCGCCAATGACAACGACCTTGGTTCTGGACTTCATTTCGGGTCTCCCGGGCTAGGCCGACGGCGGTTTTTGTCTCGGCTCAACTCCATTCTTTGCAGACACGCGACAGCCCGTCCACAAACTCTGAAGATGTCTTGCTTGTTCCACTCAAAATGGGAATCGAAAACTCTGTTCGCATGCGATAGGGAGGTGAAAGAAAACCCCGAAAGGCATCTTGAATGGGCAACCTTCCAGCCAGGTTCCAATCTGACCTTGCAGCCGGCATAGCACTGCTCATAGGCGGTGCAATGTGGGGTCTGTACTGGATCCCAGTACGTTTCCTGGCAGATCTCGGCCTGACAGGCTCTTGGCCGGGCGTCGTGATGTACATCGCTGCCTTGATCGGCGTTGCTCCATTTCTATGGCGTATTCGCGGACTACTTCTAACCCATTGGCGTCAGTTGATTTTCAGCGGCATGTTCACAGGGGCGGCCTTTAGTCTTTACACCACCAGTCTGGTTTACACCGACGTCGTTCGTTCGATACTGCTGTTCTACCTCACGCCAATTTGGGGAACACTTTTGGGCCTCTTCTTCCTGTCAGAGCGGCTGGATACGTCACGGGTATTGGGGTTGGCCTGCGGCCTTGGAGGATTGCTTGTGGTCCTTGGTGACGGCCACGGGTTACCGATCCCCCGGAACGCCGGGGACTGGCTTGCACTTGCATCCGGCATGGTCTGGGCGTTGGGCTCGTTGGGTTTGTATCGGGCAGGCCGCATTCCAGTTCCCGGACAGGTGTTCGCGTTTTTGCTGGGGGCCTTGGTCGTTGGTGCCATCGCTCTCTTGTTGGAAATTCAATTGGGTCAGGATGTGCCAAGCCAGTTTATCTTCGAGCGTTCTGCGGGATTTGTCGCCCTCTCGGCGGTCTTTGTCGTACCGATGTTGTCTCTGACGGTTTGGCCGGCAACACTGCTTTCCCCAGCCCGAGTCGGCCTTTTGTTAATGAGCGAAGTCGTTGTCGGTCTGTTTTCCGCGGCGCTTTTTGCCAATGAAGTTTTTGGTTGGCGCGAGTTTATCGGGGCTATGTTCATCGTCAGCGCCGCTGTGATTGAGTTGACGCCCAAGAAAGCGTGAGAATTGTACGAGAGCAGTGCGTGAGCAACTGGCTCTCCTTGTCGGAACCCTGTGAGA
>CAZMRS010000611.1:0-1840 GCA_964568435.1 uncultured Boseongicola sp.
AATACTTGAACGTCTTCGACAGAGAGCACCTGGTCGAGATTTTCGCGCAGGCCGGAGAAATCGACGGCGCCGTCGAGCATTTCTGGTGAGCCGTTGGATAGGATCGCGGTTTTCTTGCCGGCCGCTTTCAGGTGCGCCAGCGCGAAGGCCGCGTCCTTATAGGCGGGGAGCTCCCAGTAGAGTGCGAGGAGCATTTCGCGTAAGTAAGGGTCGTCGAGATCAGCAGCTTCCATGGACCAGTCGAGCGCATCTTTCGTGACCTCCCAAAACGGGGTGTAGTCGCCAGTGACAGCGCGCAGCCAACTGTATTGGAGCTGTTTGTTGCGCCAGTCGTCTGCGAGCTTTTCCCATACCTCGGCCAGCTTGTCCTGCCCCGGTTGTTCAGCCGCGCGGCGGGCCGCGGCGGTCACGTCGAAGAGCGTTCCGTAGGCATCGAACACGACGGTGGTGATGGGCATGTCTGGCGGTCCTTTCCTTGGCGGCGACACTGGCATGGGGTCGTCCGTTTTTAAAGGCGTTTTCGGGGGCGCGGTTTACACTGGGTTGCATTCGTGGTCGGGTGCCTGCGAGTGCCCGACGTGAGGGGTGCAAAACCCTAGAACGAAAGTGGCTTGGAGCATGACTGAGGCAACGTCTGGCGACACCGTGCGCATTCACTACACGGGCACTCTTGATGACGGATCGACGTTTGATTCATCGCGTGAGCGCGACCCCTTGGAATTCAAGCTGGGATCGGGGCAGGTCATTGCCGGGTTTGATGCGGCTGTCGACGGTATGACTGTTGGCGACGCGAAGACCGTGAACATACCTGCGGATCAAGCCTATGGCGCGCATGATCCGGCCAAAGCGCAATCATTTCCGCGTGACAAGATGCCGGCGAACATCCCTTTGGAGATCGGGACGCAGCTGCAGCTGCAGTCGCCGCAGGGATACCCGATTCAGGTGCGGGTGGCTGAGGTGACGGATGACACTGTCGTTCTGGATGCGAACCATCCGTTGGCCGGCAAGGATCTGACGTTTGAGATTGAGTTGGTCGAGATCGTCTAAACACAACTTTGCGTTTTGGTTGACTTGAGCGTCAGGGAACGCTCACTTTGGACGTGCAATTTGCGCGACGGGACTCTCAAGCCGTATGACGACTGGCGACGCCTTCGAACGCGCCCGGATGGCCCGGAATATCGCGCTTTATCCGTGGTTTAAGTTCTTTCAGAGCCTGCTCTTTACGCAGGGCATCTGGTTTTTGTTTTTCCAGGAAACGCTTTCGGCCGCGGAAGCGATTTTGATATATGCGGCCTATGATCTGGCGACGACACTACTTGAGGTCCCGTCGGGGTATTTGTCAGACCGTGTTGGGCGTCGGCTAACGCTGATCGCGGGCGCGTTTGCGGCCTTGGTCGGCTCGGTGCTGTTTCTGGTCGGAGACACATTTGTGGTCTTTGCTTTGGCGCAAAGCTTGCTGGGCGTCGGGGCCGCGTACACATCGGGAACCGACAGTTCGATTTTGTATGAATCGTTGGACGCAGAGGGGCGTGCGGACGAGGTTGAGGCGCAGGAACTTCGCGGCTGGCGGTTCTCGTTCACAGCGTTTGCTGTTTCGGCGGCGTTGGGCGGGGCGATGTCGTTGGTGTCGTTCGAATTGGCGTTTGCGGCGACAGCCGTTTCGGCGGCGCTTTGGCTTGGGGTCGTGTTTTCGATGGCCGAGCCAGATCGGCAGTCGGAGGATCGTAAGAACGAGGCTGTGCGATTACAGCATTTGAAAGATGCGTTTCGGCAGCCGGTTTTGATCTGGCTCTTTGCGTTGTCGACACTGATGTATGGCTTCAGCCACGGTGGCTTTGTG
>CAZMRS010000612.1:0-1840 GCA_964568435.1 uncultured Boseongicola sp.
AGTGGTCTTCGAACAGATTTTGGAAGGGGCGTCCGGGTTATTCCGCGGCGCCCTTTTTCGTCCGCGCTGCGCGCCCGCCTCGACGACCGGGAAGTTGCGACTTGCGCGCCGGTAACTCGTCCATAACGGCGCGGCGCGCCGAAGGCGAGAGTTTGGACCAGATCATAATCTCTTCGCCCGTGCGGTGACAGCCGACACAAATCTTGGCCTCGGGATGGATCATGCAGATCTTGATGCAGGGGCTTTCGATTTCGTCGCGTGCCCAAACGTCGTCGTTCATTGTGTCGTGGTTCCCAAGTGTGACAGGCGATCCAGCGCCCCTTGCAAGATATACGACGCAGCGACGTGATCGATCACTTCTGCGCGACGCTTTCGCGACGTATCCGCCTCGAGCAAGGCACGTTCTGCAGCGACGGTAGACAGTCGCTCGTCCCAATATGTGATGGGAAGTTCTGTCAGTTTTGCGAGGTTGCGGGCAAAGGCGCGGGTCGATTGGCAGCGCGGCCCCTCGGAGCCGTCCATGTTGAGCGGCAGGCCAAGGACGATCCCGGAGATCTCGCGTTCTTTGCAGATCTCCAAAAGTCGCGCCGCGTCCACGCCGAACTTCTTGCGCCGGATGGTCTCAAGCGGTGTGGCGACTTGTCGGAAACTGTCGCTCACGGCCACACCAATTGTCACAGTGCCAAGATCGAGGCCTGCAATGGCACGCATTGGTGCAAGATCTGAGGCGAAGTCTTCGAAGGCTTCTACGATCATTCGGTGAGCCCAGCCCGAGCGCGGGCGTCTTCGATCAACGAGATTGCGGATGCATTTCCGGCGAAGACTTGCAGAGCCTCGCGGGAGATTGCGTCGGCGCGGGCCTGATCGCCAAGAACACCAAGTGTCGAGATCAGCCGCGCCCAATCTTCGGGCGGACCGCCTTCAATGGCAAGGCGATCTGCGAGGCGGCCGACCATGCCCTGGATCATTTCCGCGCGTTCCATTGGCGACATGTCTTCGGCGGCGTCGATCTGGTCTTGGGTGAGCGCAGGGAGACCCGATATTGGCGGTAGTTCGTAGATGGTGACGCCCGCCGCGAGGGCGACTTGACGGATCTCGGCACGGATGACCGGGACCCAAGGTGCGTTCGGTGGGCTTTGCTCCAGGAGTTGAGACCAGACCTGAAAGGCGCGATCCGCGCGGCCTGTTTGAGCCTCGACAAGTCCGAGGTAATAGCGTGCGGCCCCGTTAGTTGGATCGGAATTCAGCACTCGTAAGACCACGGCTTCAGCTTCGGGCGAGACGTAACCTCCAGCACCAAAGACCATGATGTCGACCAATGTCATTTGGTCGGTGGGTGTTGCGTCGGCACCTTTGGCATCGATCAGGCGGGCCTGGGCCTCGCGGGCGGCAGATAGATTGCCAAGGCGCGCTTCGTATTGGGCAAGGAACGTCAGACCCTGAACGTCGTTTGGATTTGACTGAATGGCGGCGCGGAGTTGTTCCATAAGTTGTAGAAGCTCTGGCTCGGCCGGTGGCGCGGGTGGAAGACTGTCGCGCGCGGCCTCCTCGGCCTGAGCTTGCCCCGGGCGGTCTGCGCGGGCATCTTTGAGCGCGGCCAGACGCGCCTGCATCGGGAGATCGCCGTACCCCGGTGCGCCGAGGTTCAGATACATTGCGAAGGTGCCTGCAAGGACAAAGGCGGCAATCAGCGCAATCCCGACGCCAGAATGACCTTGTTTCTCGGCAGTTACTTCATCACCGCGTTTGTCGGCTTCCAGCAAGCGGCGCGAGACTTCGACGCGGACGGTTGATGATCTCATTTTGCCCGTGTTTGTGCGGGACGGTGAAAACGAAGAAA
>CAZMRS010000613.1:0-1837 GCA_964568435.1 uncultured Boseongicola sp.
TCGGCGACCGGTTCTCCTGGTCTCGCTCACGGTCATGGCGCTCGACTACCTCGTCATGGCCGTCGCAGGTGCCTTCTGGATTCTCTTCGTCGGTCGCTGCGTTGGCGGCATCACAGCGGCCACCCAGTCAACCGCCTATGCCTTCATGGCCGACATTTCGAAACCCGAAGAAAAAGCCGCCCGCTTTGGCATGATCGGCGCGGCTTTCGGAATCGGCTTCGTCCTCGGCCCATTGCTCGGCGGCCTCCTCGCCGAATTCGGCACCCGTGCACCCTTCTACGCCGCCGCTGCGCTCGCTGCGGCAAACCTCGTCTTCGGCTACATCGTCATGCCCGAAACGCTGAAAGACGAAAACCGCCGCCCAGTCACCCTCAGCCGGGCCAACCCGCTCGGAGCCTTCAAGCACGTCACCGCAAACCCCGTGCTGAAACCGCTCCTCCTCCTCTTCTTCCTCTATCAAGTGGCCTTCATGGTCTACCCGGCGATCTGGGCGTATTTCACCGAAGCCCGGTTCGGCTGGTCACCCGGCATGATCGGGGCAGCCTTGGGGGCCTTCGGCATTATGATGGCCATCGTGCAAGGCGGCCTGATCCGCCTTATTCTCCGCTGGTTCGGTGATCGCGGAACCATCCTTTATGGCCTTATCTTCAACTTCTTCGCCTTCTTGGTCCTCGCAGTAATAGAAAGCGGCTTCTGGGCCATGGCCTTTATCCCGCTCACCGCCCTCGGTGCGGTTGTGACCCCCGCCGTCCAAGGTCTCATGTCACGCGCCACCCGCGACGACAGCCAGGGAGAGCTTCAAGGCGTGCTCTCATCGACATCCGCGCTCGCCACCATCATCTCTCCCCTCATAATGACCCAGGTTTTTGCGGTTTTCGCGCGCCCCGAGGCCAGCGTCCACCTCCCCGGTGCTCCCTTCCTCATCTCGATGGCCCTGATGGTCGTCTGCGCCGCCGTCTTTATGACATCTGCGAAACCTCGACCGACATAACGACAAGGCGCCATTCGCGTCATGACCCGTCGGTTTCTGACGCGAGAGGCCCCTCCCAAACGGCAATTTTGATCGGAACGACCAAAGGACCACTTCATGCAGAAAATCCGCGCCGCAGTTTGCCGAGAGTTCGGCCAGCCCCTTACAATTGAAGAGGTCCACCTCGCTGCGCCCACTGGCCGCGCCGTCGAAGTGACGCTTGAAGCATGCGCCATCTGTCATTCAGACATCACCTATGCCGACGGTCACTGGGGCGGTAGGCTCCCCGCAATCTACGGCCACGAAGCCGCCGGGCGCATCACAGCCCTCGGCCGCGAAGCACAAGGCTACGACATCGGCGACCGTGTGATTGTCACCTTGATCCGTTCCTGCGGCACCTGCCCCTCGTGCTCGGGGGGCAAACCCGTCATCTGCGAACGCCCCAGCGGCCCCGCGCCTCTGACCGAAACAAACGGCGCGCCCATCGAGCAATCCATGTACTCCGGCGCATTTGCTGAAAAAGTCGTCGTCGACCAAAGCCAGATCGCAGCCATCCCCGACGCCATCGCCATGGACGTCGCCTCGCTCCTGTCCTGCGGAGTCATCACGGGCGTCGGTGCGGTCATCAACACGGCAAACCTTCAAGCGGGTGAAGATGTCGTCGTGATCGGCGCAGGCGGCGTAGGCCTCAACGCCATTCAAGGGGCCGCAATCGCAGGCGCGCGCCGCATCGTCGCCGTGGACCTCTCCGAAGAAAAGTTGGCAGACGCCAAGGCCTTTGGCGCCACCGACGGCATCCTCGCCTCCGATCCCGAACCCTGGAGCCAGCTCGAAACGCTCATTGGACGAAAAGCCGATGCCGTCTTT
>CAZMRS010000614.1:0-1833 GCA_964568435.1 uncultured Boseongicola sp.
AAGTGTCGGCAGCCCGCTTCGACCAGGGGATCCACAAACGCATCCAGGAAGGCACAGGGCCAATGCATGCCTTTGTCGAGGCTGCAAAGCGAATGTTCTGGCCAATCGTATCCTCGACTGCGACCACACTCTGCGCCTTCCTCCCCATGCTCTTCTGGCCGGGTGTCCCGGGTCAGTTCATGGGTATGCTCCCCGTCACGCTCATCTTCGTGCTCTCGGCTTCCCTCGTTGTGGCGCTCATCTACCTCCCCGTCATGGGCGGTGTCGCAGGCCGCATGAGCCGCACGTTTGAGCGCTCGTCCGAGGCCCTCAAACGCTCCACACCATGGTGGCTTCGCGTGCTCCTCGTGCCACCGTCGATGTACCTGATGTTCCTTGGCGCGATGCAGGTCCTGAACCCCGACTACCTGGCCGAGGGCGCGGGCAGCCTACTGGGCGCAATCATCTTCGTGGCAGGCGCGATGCTCTCGTCGATCACGCTAGGTGCCGCCAAGATCGAACGCCGCCAGAGCAGCATCAAAGCAGGCTACCGCCGCAGCCTCTTCGGCCACTTCATCAAGTTCATCGCTGGCAACCCGATCATGCCAATCGTCTCGATCGCCGCCATCGGCTTCTTCGTGGTCTCCGTCTTCGGCTACTTCGGCCAAAACAACAACGGCGTGGAATTCTTCGTTGAAAGCGAACCCGAACAGGCCATCGTTTACGTCCGTGCACGCGGCAACCTCTCGGTCACCGAGAAAGACCAACTCGTCGCTGAAGTAGAAGACATCATCCTCAAGACCAACGGCATCGACAGCGCGTTCGCCTTCGCCGGAGCCGGAGGCCTTAACGCAAACACAGGCGGTGCCGCAGGCCCGGTAGATACCATCGGACAGGTGCAAATCGAACTGATCCCCTGGGAAGACCGTGCAGCATATGCTGCCACTCACGACGTCGATCTGGCTGATCTGGACGGCGACGTCGTGCTTGAAGACTTGCAGACAAAGCTGGATCGAATTCCCGGCATCAAGGTTGAAATCCTGAACCTGTCGCGCGGCCCCGCCTCCGGCAAACCCGTTCACCTGCGCCTGAAGCATGACAACTGGGACGAACTCCTCGCAGCCACCGCGATGGTGCGCGAGAAATTCGAGGGCACCGAAGGCCTGATCGACATCGAAGACAACCTGCCCCTTCCCGGCATCGACTGGCAGATCAACGTCGACGTTGAAAAAGCCGGCCGCTACGGCGCGAACGTTGCCACAGTCGGCGGCATGGTCCAGCTTGTCACCCGCGGCATCCTGCTGGACACCATGCGCGTCGACTCCTCAGACGAGGAGATCGAAATCCGCGTCCGTCTGCCGGAAGAAGACCGCGTGCTCTCGACCCTCGACACGCTCAAGGTCCGCACGTCAGACGGCCTCGTCCCGCTCTCGAACTTCATCACCCGCGAGCCCGTTGCACAGCTCGCGCAGATCAACCGCATCGACCAGAAGCGCTACTTCGACGTCAAAGCTGATGTTGCCCCGGACCTACTGAATGCCGACGGACAACCGATGAACCCGAACGAGCGGATCGCATTCCTGACCGAGTGGCTCGAAACCGAACGCCCGCTCCCGGCAGGCATGGATTGGGAATGGACTGGCGATCAGGAAGATCAGGCCGAATCCCAGGCCTTCCTCCAGGTCGGCTTCTCCGCCGCACTCGGCCCGCTGTTCATCATCCTGCTGGCGCAGTTCAACTCGTTCTACAACGCAATCCTCGTGCTCCTCGCCGTAGTGCTCTCCACCACCGGCGTGATCATCGGGATGCTCGTCATGGGCCAACCCTTCTCGATCATTATGACAGGCACAGGGA
>CAZMRS010000615.1:0-1831 GCA_964568435.1 uncultured Boseongicola sp.
CAAGGCAGAAGCGCGGGCGTCGGCTGTGGATGCAGCGCAGTCGCTGGCAGAAAATTTGAATTAGGGAAGGCTTTTTGAATGGTTTGGTCGCTTTTGAGAATCCTTCTTTTTGTTGTGCTGGTTGGTGCTGCCGCCTGGGGTGCCGGTGAGCTGCTGGAAGCTGAAGGGGGTGTCCGCATTTCGGTCGCTGATACGGAATTCACACTCGGCGCACTGGAATCTGTCATTGGTTTGATTGTCCTGGTCGCTTTGACGTGGGTTGCCTTTAAGTTGGTGGGCCTGCTTGTCGCGTTTCTACGATTCCTCAATGGAGATGAAACTGCGATCTCGCGCTACTTTGCGCGGAATCGAGAACGCAAGGGCTACGATGCCTTGGCCGAAGGAATGATGGCTGTGGCATCGGGCGACGGGCGGTTGGCGTTGACGAAAGCATCCAAGGCAGAGCGGTATCTGAAGCGCCCGGATCTGACGACACTTCTGACCGCGCAGGCTGCCGAGATGACTGGCGATAAGGCCAAAGCTGAATTGGCATACAAAAAGTTGCTTCAGGACGAGCGCACGCGGTTTGTGGGTGTACGCGGGATCATGCGTCAGAAGCTTTTGGACGGCGATACAGATATCGCTTTGAAATTGGCTGAACGCGCATTCGCCTTGAAGCCCAAGCACGAAGAGACGCAGGATGTCCTATTAACGCTTCAAGCAGGTCAGCATGACTGGACTGGCGCGCGGAAAACTCTCTCGGCCAAGTTGAAGCATGGCTCTATGCCCCGTGACGTTCATCGCCGGCGGGACGCTGTTCTCGCATTGGGAGAGGCGCGCGATATCGTCGAGAAGGGCGCTTCGATCGAGTTGCGCGAGAAGGCGATCGCGGCCAACAAGTTGTCGCCCGATTTGGTGCCAGCGGCTGTGATGGCGTCGGATGCCTACGTCGCAGACGGCAAGCCGCGATACGCCACGCGCGTTATTCGAAAGGCCTGGGAAGTCGCGCCGCATCCTGATCTTGCCGCGGCCTTTGCGCGGATTGAGGCAGACGAAAACGCCGGTCGTCGGATTGCGAGATTCACCGTGCTGACGAACATGCATCGTGATCACCCAGAGACCCGACTGCTTGAGGCCGAGCTTCAGATTGCGGCTGAGGATTTCCCGGCAGCGCGCAAGGCGCTGGGCGATATTGTAGAGACCGACCCAACAGCGCGGAGCCTGACCATCATGGCAGCGATCGAGCGCGGGTCTGGTTCCGATGATGCGATCGTCAAGGGCTGGCTTGCACGTGCACTGACCGCACCGCGTGATCCACAATGGGTGTGTGAGAAGTGTCAGACGGTGCATGGTGCCTGGTCTCCGGTGTGTGACAACTGCGATAGCTTCGACACCTTGGCTTGGCAGCGACCGCCGGAAGGGTCTTCTTCTATGGTGACAAGTGCCGAGATGCTGCCTCTTATTGTTGGCCAGATTTCATCTTCTGACGTCGAAAACCTGGAGGCTGACGCGGAGGCCGTGGAACGTGATGTGGAGACCGTGGATACAGTCGAAGCCATCGAGCTGCCCGATACAGAAGGAGCCACGTCAACCGCGAATGCAGATGCTCCACCCGCGGACTTTGTCCTTAATGATGACGCCGAAGATACTGACGAGCCGGATCGCAAAAAAGACGCGACTTAGATCTATCCTTTGCGTGGAATCCTTGCTAACAGGCGCGCCGGAAAGCCGCTGTAGCTCAGATGGTAGAGCACGTCATTCGTAATGATGGGGTCGGGGGTTCGAGTCCCTTCAGCGGCACCAGTTTTCCCAAGCCTCGGTATTTCTGGCATAAGAACTTTGAATTGATGCA
>CAZMRS010000616.1:0-1826 GCA_964568435.1 uncultured Boseongicola sp.
TGGAAACGCTTCTGGCCACATTCGGCGTGTCCATCGCCCTTCAACAGATCGCCAAGAACATCTTTGGCACCCAAGCACGCCCCCTGACAGCTCCGGGCTGGCTCGACGGCTCGCTGGTGTTCAACGACATCGTCTCGATCAGCTACATCCGCATTGCGATCTTTGTTCTCGCGCTCATCTTCCTTGCCGTGTTCCTCTTTGTGATGAACCGCACGCGTCTGGGGCTGGAAGTGCGTGCTGTCACACAAAACCCGCGCATGGCAGCATCGATGGGGATCAACCCTGACAAGATCAACATGCTGACCTTTGGGTTTGGCTCGGGCATTGCGGGCATCGCAGGCGTGGCAATTGGGCTCTATGCCAAAGTGACCTCTGAAATGGGTGCCGATTACATCGTGCAGTCCTTTATGACCATTGTGGTCGGCGGCGTTGGCAACATCTGGGGCACACTTTTAGGCGCATCTCTCGTCGGCACGCTGCAGAAGGGGATTGAATGGCTGAACCCATCCAACACTCTGGCCGCCCAGACCTACATGATCCTCTTCATCATCCTCTTCATCCAATTCCGGCCGCGCGGCATCATCGCGCTCAAGGGCCGGGCAGCGGAGGCGTGATTATGGAATTGCGCCACCTTCGGTGTCGCCCGGGGTGGGGGCGCCGCCCCCACACCCCCGGGGATATTTCCACCAAGAAGAAGGGCAGGCAGCCATGAGTGAGTTGACTGCAGGCAACATGCCGCGTCGTCCTTTTGTGGTGCGACATCCGTCGACGCTTATCTTCCTGGCGATTCTTGCGCTGTTCACGGTCGGGGTGACGATCTTGTCCGAGGGTCTCGGCATAGGTGTGATTTCCACCAGCTTTGTGAAGACCCTGGGCAAGACGCTCTGCCTCTGCCTTGTGGCCCTCGCGATGGACCTTGTCTGGGGCTACTGCGGGATCCTGTCACTCGGCCATATGGCGTTCTTCGGGATCGGTGGCTACGCCATCGGCATGTGGCTGATGTATGCCCGGACTGAGTTGATCGTCATCGAAAGCCTGGCTGCGGCGCCACTTCCGCCCACACCTCAAGAGATATCCGACGGCATCGCCACCCAAATCTTCGGCGTTGTCGGCGCGTCGGAATTCCCGCCCATCTGGGCTTTTGCGTATTCACTGCCGCTGCAACTCGCGTTTGTCGTCCTTGTCCCCGGCCTGCTCGCCCTTGTCTTTGGCTGGCTTGCCTTCCGCAGCCGCGTGACTGGCGTTTACCTGTCGATTCTGACCCAAGCGATGACACTGGCGCTCTCGCTCTACCTGTTCCAGAACGACAGCGGTCTACGCGGCAACAACGGTCTTTCCGGGCTTCAAAACCTGCCCGGCTTCGACGACACCCCGCAATCGCTCGTTTCTATCTGGTTCTTCTGGGCCTCGGCCCTTGCCTTGGCGCTCGGGTATATCTTCTGCGCCTGGATGGTGTCCGGCAAGTTCGGCTCGGTGATCCGCGCTATCCGGGACGACGAGGCGCGTGTGCGTTTCCTCGGCTACCCTGTGGAAGCCTTCAAACTTGTCGTCTTCACGGCCACCGCCATCATCGCCGGTATCGCAGGCGCGCTCTATTACCCGCAAGCCGGCATCATCAACCCGGCCGAGATTGCACCGATCGCCTCGATCTACCTTGCCGTCTGGGTCGCCATCGGCGGCCGGGGAAGGCTTTATGGCGCCGTCATCGGTGCGGCCTTCGTTTCACTCCTGTCCACGTGGTTTACTGGCGGCCAGGCGCCTGACATCCCACGTGGCCCATATACCATCCAATGGGTCGACTGGTGGACCGTCCTGCTCGGCCTGTC
>CAZMRS010000617.1:0-1816 GCA_964568435.1 uncultured Boseongicola sp.
AGCAAGCTGGATGTGGAAGTCATAGCCATTGGTGCGGGAGTTGATGTAGTCGAACCAACCGCCTGCGGTCCAAAGGAACTTGGTGCCGATTGTGTAGCACTTGCGGCCAGAGTCGAGGATTGCCTGGCAGTTTGCTTTTTCTTCGGCCCAGTTGGACGGCTCAGTGAGGCCGAGCTCTTCGAAGATGTCTTTGCGGTAGTAAACGCCCCACTGGTAGTATGTGTACGGCACGCCCCATTGGGCACCGTTCAAGGTCATCGCGCCTTTTGTCGATGCGAGTGCTTCGAATTCTGGCTCTGCCCAAAGGTCGGACACGTCAGCGAAGAGGCCTGCGTCGACGTATGGCTTCATGCGGTTTGCAGCATACCAGTTCACGACGTCCGGCGGGTTCGCGGAAAGCGCGTTCCGGATCTGAGTCTTCCAAGCTTCACGATCAACAATCGTCAATTCGATGTTCAGATCTGGGTGAAGTGCCTGAAAATCAGCGACCATACCTTCCATCACCGCGCGCGGCGCTGGGTTAGACATGTCGGATGTGATTTTGAGATCGCCGGTCAGCTCTGTTGCTGCTGCCGGACCAGTGAATGCCGCAGACGCGACGAGCGCCGCAAGCGACGCTTTAAATATGGAACGCATTGGTGTCCTCCCTGAGAGTCCCATTATGATTTTGAGTTCCATTATTTGAAACTCGGTTTTGCATATTGAAATCTTAACACGGAATCGGTAAGCGTTGTCAACAGCCGCAAAAGGAGACACCGGATTACGGTGCGCGGCAAGGGAGGATTGCATGTCTGGAGGTTCCAGCGGCGACGGCACTGTAGGGAAAGCGCTTGAGGTGCTTGATCGCGTTGCTGCGAAGGGGCGCCCTGTGCGATTCTCAGAGTTGCTGGAAGACAGCCCTTACCCAAAGGCGACACTCTATAGGTTCGTCCAGACGCTCACGAATCAGGGCATGCTGGTTTTCGATCCGGAAAGACAAACCTACGCGATGGGCATACGCCTTGTTAGACTGGCTCATGCTGCGTGGCATCAATCGTCACTCGCTCCGATTGCTCGCCCCCATGTCGAGGCGTTGTCCCGTGACGTGGGTGAAACGGTTCATTTGGGGCAGCTTGATAGCGCTCAGGTCCTTTATGTTGACAAGCGTAACCCGACGAACGCCATCGATATGTATTCCTCGGCGGGCAAAGTTGGTCCGGCCTATTGCACCGGCGTCGGCAAAGTAATGCTTGCCTACCTCGACGAGGCCATTCTGGGCCCGATTATCGATCAGCAAAGCTTTCATAAATTCACCGATGCAACACTCACAGATGCGGACGCGCTACGCGCAGAGCTGCGGGCCATCCATCGCAATGGTTACGGCTTTGACCGTGAAGAGCATGAAAAAGGCATCATCTGCGTCGCGGTGCCGATTTTGACTGCGGGTGGACGCGCGCTGGGCGGGCTCTCGGTGACCTCGTCAACCGATCGTCAGTCGCTTGCCAGCCTTGAGAAACTGGTTCCCCGCGTCCAAGAGGCTGCGCGCGCCATCGCAAGTGTATCGCGCGACTGGGATTTCCCCGATCAACTTCCAAAACAAAAACAAGTGGAGACGAACTGATGTCAGGCGTAACGCTGGAAAAAGTCATAAAACGCTACGGCGATGTCCAGGTGATCCATGGCGTCGACCTGGAAATTGCAGATGGTGAGTTCTGCGTTTTCGTCGGCCCCTCAGGCTGCGGTAAATCCACTCTTCTGCGTATGGTCGCCGGGCTTGAAGAGACGACCGAAGGCAAAATGAGCATCGGTACGCGCGATGTGACACGCCTTGACCCTG
>CAZMRS010000618.1:0-1807 GCA_964568435.1 uncultured Boseongicola sp.
ACGAGATCGAAGGAGCGGTAAAGCGAATAGCGACGTTTCAGGACATCCCCGAGGCGGTGCAAGCTGCAGACTATGTGTTTGAAGCTGCACCAGAAAAGCTTGAACTCAAGCAAGTGCTTTTTGCCGAGATCGAGGCGTATGCTCCTGACAATGCGATCCTCGCATCCAACACCTCGGTCATACAAATCTCCAAAATCATGCGCGGTCTCTCGACGCGTCATCGTGCGCTTGGCACGCATTGGTGGAACCCGCCACACATGATCCCTTTGGTAGAGGTCGTCAAAACAGAATGGACCGATCCCGCTTGTGCGAGCACGATCCATGACCTGTTGGGCGAGGTCGGAAAGACCCCGGTCATGGTCGAAAAAGACGTGCCGGGCTTCATCGGCAATCGGCTCCAGCATGCGCTTTGGCGCGAGGCGATCAGCCTCGTAGAGAACGGTATCTGCACGGCCAAAGCGGTAGACGATGTGGTAAAGGCGAGCTTCGGGAGGCGCCTTGCGGTCCTTGGGCCCCTTGAGAACGCCGATTTGGTCGGTCTGGAGCTGACACAGGACATCCACAAACAAGTGCTTTTCGACTTGGAGGCGACATCTGAACCATCTCCATTGCTCCAGGAGATGATTGATGCTGGGCGCACGGGTATGGCAACGGGGGCCGGGCTTAGAAATTGGACCAAAGAGGATCTCAGGGCCACCAAGGAACGGATCGCGGATCACCTAAGAAAACTGGAGGACATTCTGCCGCCCGAAAATTCATAACGGAGTGTTATATTGATCGGCGTAAATTTTATAACTGTCGGCCATATAACGTTTAAGACTGGAACAGAAAAACGATCAAACGACGTGAAGTCGACGATGGGAGGAAACCAATGAAAACCACAACAAGACGCCACGTATTGGGAGGGTTAGCTGCAGGTGTAGCTGCCCCGGCCATACTGACTTCCACCAGGGCCTATGCGCAGTCACCGACGATCAAAGTCGGGTTTGTGACTCCTTCGACCGGACCATTGGCCGGTTTTGCAGAAGCAGACGATTACATTCTTGAAGGTCTCCGCGCGCACTTTGCAGGTGGTGTCGAAAACAACGGGAAGTCCTACAACATCGAGATCATCAAGAAGGACAGCCAATCGAACCCGAACCGCGCCGCCGAAGTCGCTGCGGAACTCATTCTTGACGATGAAGTCGACATAATCACAGCTGCAGCAACGCCGGACACCACGAACCCGGTGGCCGACCAGGCAGAACTGAACGGGGTCCCGTGCATCACCAATGACACGCCTTGGCAGCCACATTTCTTTGGACGCCAGGGGGATCCCGCCGTCGGGTTCGACTACACGTTCCACTTCTTTTGGGGGCTTGAGGACATCATCTCCGTCTTCAAGGGCATTTGGGATGCGGTGGAGACGAACAAGGTCGTAGGCGCGCTTTGGCCCAACGATCCGGATGGCAACGCATGGGGCCACCCGGAACTGGGTTTCCCACCCGTTATGGCGGCCAACGGATATGAGCTGGTGGACACCGGGCGCTTCCAGTCGATGACCGATGATTTCTCCGCCCAGATTTCTGCCTTCAAGGCGGCCGGGGTCGAGATCGTCACGGGCGTCGTCATTCCGCCCGATTTCACAACCTTCTGGACCCAGGCGGCGCAACAGGGGTTCAACCCCAAGGTGGTCAACGTCGCCAAGGCTTCCGAATTCCCGCAGGCCATGGCGGGTCTGGGTGAGCGGGCCGACGGGTTGTCCGTGGAGGTCTGGTGGTCCCCGCACCACCCGTTTGCCTCCGGCTTTACCGGGCAGAGTTCGGCT
>CAZMRS010000619.1:0-1806 GCA_964568435.1 uncultured Boseongicola sp.
GCCCCGCAAACCAGTCGCGAATGGGCGTAAAGGCCCCGGTATAAGTCGCCGGGTTCGAACGCGGCGTCCGACCAATCGGGCGCTGATCGATGTCGATCACCTTATCCAGGTGCTCAAGCCCCTTGATTGTCTCGCAAGGCGCAGGCGTCTGCCGTGCCCCATTCAGCCGCATGGACGCGGTCTTGAACAAGGTCTCAATCGTCAGCGTCGACTTCCCGCCGCCGGACACCCCTGTCACGGAGACAAACTTGCCCAACGGAAACTCGGCCGTGACGTCCTTCAGGTTGTTCCCCGTCGCGTTCACGACCTGAACAACCTTCTTGTTGCCCGCACGCCGTTCCGTCGGCACCGCGATCTCTCGCCGACCGGCGAGGTAATCGCCCGTGATGCTCTTTTTGTTCGCCATCACCTTCGCTGGCGTCCCATGGGCCACAACGGCCCCACCGTGCACACCAGCCCCGGGCCCAATGTCAAAGACGTAATCCGCCTCGCGGATCGCCTCTTCATCGTGCTCGACCACGATCACCGTATTGCCTTGATCTCGCAGGTTTTTCAGCGTCGTCAGCAAGCGATCGTTGTCCCGCTGGTGCAACCCTATCGACGGCTCATCAAGCACATACAAAACGCCCTGCAAGCCACTCCCAATCTGGCTGGCGAGCCTAATCCGTTGGCTCTCACCGCCTGACAACGTGCCTGCATTCCGCGACAGCGTCAGATAATCAAGACCCACGTTATTCAAAAACCCAAGTCGCTCCCGGATCTCCTTCAGAATCGCATGGGCAATCTCGTTCTTTTGAGCCGTAAGATGCTCCGGAGCCTCGTCAATCCAGGCCAAAGCCTCCTTGATCGACATCTGCACAAGTTGACCAATATGCAAACCACCAATCTTGACCGCCAATGCTTCAGGTCGCAGCCGATACCCCTCGCAGGTGCCGCAAGCGCGGTTGTTCTGATACCGCTCAAACTCTTCCCGGATCCAACTGGAATCCGTTTCGCGGTACCGCCGCTCCATATTCGGAATGACGCCCTCAAACGGACGCGATACCTGATAAACGCGCCCGCCTTCGTCGTAGCGGAAGTTGATCTCTTCCTTGCCTGACCCATAAAGGAAGACTTGCTGAACGTACTCAGGCAGGTCCTTCCACTTGGTGTCTCGGTCAAACTCGTAGTGCTTGGCGATCGCCTCAATCGTCTGCAGAAAATATGGGCTCTTGCCCTTCCGCCAAGGCGCCAGGGCCCCGTCATAAATCTTCAGATTCTGATCAGGCACGACCAAGCGTTCATCGAAAAACAGCTCAACACCCAGACCATCGCACGATGGACAAGCGCCAAACGGCGCATTGAACGAAAACAGCCGCGGCTCAATTTCGGGGATAGTGAACCCACTGACAGGGCAAGCAAAATTCTCCGAAAACGTAATACGCTCAGGGTCTTCATCCTCGCCCACAGCGGTCTCTAGAATTGCGATCCCATCGGCAAGGTCGAGCGCCGTGCGGAACGAATCCGCAAGTCGCGTCTCAAGGCCCTCGCGGACCACTATCCTATCCACCACCACGTCAATGTCATGGCGGTATTTCTTGTCCAACGTTGGCGGCTCATCCAGCTCGTAAAATTGGCCGTCAACCTTCACGCGTTGAAAGCCCTGTTTACGAAGTTCTAGGAATTCCTTGCGATATTCGCCCTTACGGTCTCTCACAATTGGCGCGAGAAGATAGGCACGTGTGCCTTCTTCCATCGCCATTACCCGATCAACCATGTCCTGCACTTGCTGGGCTTCGATGGGTAGGCCCGTGGCCGGGGAATACG
>CAZMRS010000620.1:0-1805 GCA_964568435.1 uncultured Boseongicola sp.
ATGACCTCGTCCATACGGCTGCCGGTTTCGATGAGAGCCGTAGCGATGATCGTCAAAGACCCGCCTTCTTCAATGTTCCGCGCGGCACCGAAGAAACGCTTCGGGCGCTGAAGCGCATTTGCATCTACACCCCCGGTCAGAACCTTGCCGGAAGATGGCACAACGGTATTAAACGCGCGGCCAAGACGCGTGATAGAGTCGAGCAGGATGACGACGTCTCGCTTGTGCTCTACCAGACGTTTGGCTTTCTCAATGACCATGTCGGATACAGCGACGTGCCGTGTCGCGGGCTCGTCAAAGGTCGAGGACACAACCTCGCCTTTCACCGAACGCTGCATATCCGTCACTTCCTCTGGACGTTCGTCGATCAGAAGAACAATCAAGTAGCACTCCGGATGGTTGGTCTCGATCGAGTGGGCGATGTTCTGGAGAATGACTGTCTTACCCGTGCGAGGTGGAGCAACGATCAAAGACCGCTGTCCTTTACCGATGGGTGCTACGAGATCGATCACGCGCGCCGACTTATCCTTAATCGTCGGATCTTCGATTTCCATTTTGAGCCGCTCATCCGGGTAAAGCGGCGTCAGGTTATCAAAGCTAACCTTGTGGCGCGCTTTCTCTGGCTCCTCGAAGTTGATCTTTTCAACTTTTGTCAAAGCAAAGTAGCGCTCGTTATCATTTGGATCGCGGATGACGCCTTCAACGGTATCACCCGTGCGAAGAGCGAACTGACGGATCATATCGGGCGAAACATAAATATCGTCCGGGCCAGGAAGGTAGTTTGCCTCAGGCGATCGAAGAAATCCAAAGCCATCCTGAAGAACCTCAAGAACGCCGTCGCCGCCGATCACCCAGTCATCATCCGCTCGCTCTTTCAGGATCGAGAACATCATCTCGCCCTTGCGCATGGTGGAGGCGTTCTCGATCTCCAGGTCCTCAGCGATTGCGAGGAGCTCCTTTGGAGACTTAGCTTTGAGATCGGACAAATTTAGACGGTCGGACATAGAAACCTTTCAAACCGGGCGAACCGGTACGGATAGCTTGGTTTTAGAAAGCATCAAAAGCAGCCAGGACGGCCACCGGGACGCAGATTTAGGGATTGATTGCGTTCAAGTCAACCAGCGCTCACGCCGGTTGGACGATAACCATGATAACAATGACGATCAGAAGCACTGTCGGGACTTCGTTCATAATCCGATAGTGGCGGCCGGTCTTCACATTTCTTCCGGCTTCGAAATCCTTGCGCCGTGCCGCGCACCACATGTGAAACCAGGTCATCGCCAACACGCATGCCGCTTTGATCCATGGCCACACCTGGGACCAGTCGATCATGTCCGGCGTCGACACCATCAAAAGACCAAAGACCCAGCTGGAGATCATTGCGGGGTTCATGATGGCTTTTAACAGCCGCCGTTCCATGGTCGAAAACAGGGAGTGCGTTTCATTTTCTTGGCCCACAACCTCGGCGTGATAGACGAAAAGCCGGGGCAGGTAGAACAGCCCAGCCATCCAGGCGACAACCGAAATCACATGGAGGGCTTTTAACCAAGGATAGATATTTTGCAGTATCTCAGCCATGGCCCTGTCTTATCCGGCCTCGCCTTACAAATATATATATTAAAAGAAAGAAAAGATGATGTGTTTGTAAGGCCTGTGGATAGTGGGGATTATTAAGTTATCCTGACGTTTGTCCTCAATGGGATAATTTATTCAGTGATAAAAGCGCGTCTGTGTAACCTCTATTAAATCAATTTATTTCATTGAATTATGCAATTCATAACGTGTCAAAGCCTGTTGATAATTCG
>CAZMRS010000621.1:0-1805 GCA_964568435.1 uncultured Boseongicola sp.
CGCAGGTTCAGCGCATGGGCGTGTCCCTGTGAGCCATAGCCAAGGATGGCAACTTTTTTGTCTTTGATAAGATTGATGTCGCAATCGCGATCATAATAAACCCGCATTGTTCTTCCCTCTGTGTACGTGCGTTTGATTAACTGGCAATTTAGAGGTTGGGTGCAGGATTGCATTTCATTTATCGACAATTCTTGCGCTATAGGATAAAAATCATTCTCGAAATCAGATAAATTGAAAAAATCATGCTTGATGATGTGGATCGACGCATATTACGACACCTGATTGCGGACCCCGGAGCAACGACATCCGATCTGGCCGAGCGCAGTGGGATGACTCAGGCGTCGTTCTGGCGGCGGGTCGAAAAATTGAGTGATGCTGGCGTCATTAAAGGTCGCCATTTCATCGTCGATTGGACTGCGCTTGGCTATGAGGTCGAAGTCAGTTTGCGTGTGACGCTCGAGAAAAGTGATCCTCGCGCATTTGATCAGTTCATTGCGGCAGCGAAGAATGTGCCCGAAGTTACCGAGGTGCAAACCTTCCTGGGGCGTGTGGATGTACGTGTTGTCGTCATTGCCCGCGATATGGCGCACTATCAGTCTATTTATCGCGACCGCATCCTTACGCTGCCACATATCGCTGACATCGAAGCGCTGATGACCGTTGCCACTGTCAAAACCGACCCGAGCTTGCCGCTATGATCGATATCGACTCAATCGACCGCGCAATCATCGCCGCGCTGGTGCAGGACGCGACGCAATCGGCAGGGCAGATCGGGCGCCGCGTTGGCCTCAGTCAACCTGCCTGCTGGCGTCGGATCAAACGATTGTCCGAAGCGGGGGTTCTTGCCGGGCAGCGCGTAGACGTTGACCTTGAAAGAGTCGGTTTTGGCGTCACGGTCTTTCTTGGCATTAAACTTGCCGCCAAAGGCCGGACCAGCATCGCCGACTTCGAACGCGCGATCTCGGCGATCCCCGAAGTGCAGTCGGTGCATCATGTATTGGGCTTGTATGATTACAGGTTGCGCGTAGTTGCGCGTGATTTGGGTGACTTTGAACGTGTGTTGCGTCGCCGGATCATGACGATCCCCGGAGTCGGCGATATCGAATCCAATGTGTTGCTGAGCGAAGAGCGTTTGCCAGGCCCGCTTGGTCGGGACGCTGGCTAACCGCCCATCCCAGCGCGCATAATTGAGCGTCGAAGAGGAGTAACGTCGTGGACAAGTTTTAGTCCAGCGCTGCGCACGTCTTGGAGTGCTGGAAGATCAGAACGGCACAGACGGTTGTAAAGATCAATGACATGGGCCCTCCACCGGATATCTTTTGCGCGTGCCTGCTCGTATCGCTTCAGATATTCCGTTGTACCGAGACTGTTTGGCGCTTCGCGATATAGGCGCACAAGCTCGGAGACATCTCGCAGCGAAGTGTTCAGGCCCTGAGCACCGATTGGTGGCAAAACATGTGCAGCCTCGGCAATAAGAGCAACGCGCTCATTGGTAAGCCTCTCAGCTTCTTGAGTCACGATCGGCCAAAGGTTTCGTTGTGTAAGCAAAGTCATTTCGCCCAATACCCCGCACGATCGCTCGGTTGCCGTTTGCGAGAAAGTGCTCTCGTCCAATGCGGCGAGCTGCTGGGCCCGTACGCCGTCGTTCATCCACACAATAGCCGAGCAATGTTGCCCTTGATGGTCTGGCAGAGGGACAGTCGTAAACGCACCGCCAGAAAGGTACAGCTCGGTCGAGACGTTCTCGTGCGGGCATTTGTGGGCAACGACAAAAGCCAAGGCTTTCTGACCGTACCGCTTTGTCT
>CAZMRS010000622.1:0-1799 GCA_964568435.1 uncultured Boseongicola sp.
GCGGCGATTTGCCCCGGTAGGCTCAAACGTGCCCACGCACCTAGAACTGGTTCCAACGGGATTCTCCCACGTCAAAAAACATTAGTTTTCTGACTTTTGGCTGCGGCCTATTAATATTCGGTTAGTCCGTATCGGCTTTATATTAGAAAGTTGACGGATGGATGTGATGTCAGACGCATTGACTGAAAGCGAAAGGCCTGAGAACGCCAAGTCTAAAGCAGGTCTGTTGATTGGCCTTGCGCTAGCTGTTGTCGGTGCCGGTGGCGGGTACATCACAACGTCAGGTATGACGGGGACGTCCGGTGAACCCGGAAAGCCTCAATCCGCCAAACAGTTGGATGGTCTGGCATTTATCCCGCTGGAGCCAATGACGGTCTCGATTGGTCCTCCTAGTGATGGGCGGTATCTTAGGTTTCGTGCGGAACTAGAGGTTAATTCGGCCTACGCGTCCGATGTCTCTGCGGTGTTGCCTCGTGTGGTGGATGTCATGAATACCTACCTTCGATCTATATCGATGTCAGATGTCGAAGACCCTTCAGCGTTATTGCTTATCCGCTCTCAAATGCGAAGACGCATCGACCTCGTCGTTGGTGAAGGAAAGTTAAGTGATCTTTTGGTTATGGAATTTGTTGTTAACTAGGAGCGTAATTTGGATCTGATTGCAGATATCCTTCTGATTGGAGGAGCCCTTGGAGTTGGGCTTTATTGCGTTGTGCTCTCCAAAAGACTGAACCGTTTCACAGACCTCGAGAAGGGTGTCGGTGGTGCAATTGCGGTGCTTTCGAAACAGGTCGATGATATGACCAATGCTTTGGAAACCGCACGCGCGGCGACGTCGGACTCTGCGCATTCCTTGGATACCACTACAAGTCGTGCAGAAGGCGTCGCGCAAAGACTGGAACTCCTTCTTGCCTCTCTTCATGACCTACCAGTCGAATCCGGTATTCCAGAGGAACGCGATCGTGCGCCCGTTTCAGTTTTCCAATCCAGGAGAAACCACTTCAATCAGGCAGCCGAGTAATGGGTCGACCTCATTCTAAAGAACACGGCAAGCGCGTCCTGACTCTTCTGGCTGTTATCTTGGTTCTTTCCGCTGCTGTCAGATTTGGCGCAGGTTCGGGCACGGCGATAGCACGAGAGTTGGTTCCTGAAACAGCCGAAGCCGCAGAACTGCAAAGACGCGGTCAAGACGAGGATATCTCACCGAAGCTCATCGAGTTGCTTGCAAATGTGACAGAGCGTAAAGCCGTATTGGATGAGCGTGAAAATCAGATCGAAGCGAGGCTTCAAGCGCTGGCGCTTATTGAAGAAGAAGTTAAACGCGATATCCTTCGTCTCGAAACTGCCGAGGCACAGCTTAGGTCGACTATTTCCACTGCCAGTGCTGCCGCTGAAACGGATATCGAACGTCTCACAGCAGTTTACGAGAATATGAAGCCGGCTCAAGCTACGGCGCTTTTCGAACGAATGGAGCCAAGCTTCGCTGCCGGGTTCCTGGGACGAATGCGGCCAGACGCTGCAGCTGGAATTCTGTCGGGTTTGGCTCCGGATCTGGCCTACTCAATCAGTGTCGTTTTGGCTGGCCGCAACGCTGACGTACCGAGCGAGCTTTTGGGCCAGTGATAGAATATTAACGCCCCGGTGCCACACAGTAGTGTTCAGTTTCATTTGTGGAGTTTGCATTGCTTGGGATTGTTGGAATCCTTGTTGTTTTCGGGATGGTCTTTGGCGGTTACTTGGCCGCCGGCGGCAAGATGGGGATCATTCTCAAATCGCTTCCCTATGAGATGATGATGATT
>CAZMRS010000623.1:0-1798 GCA_964568435.1 uncultured Boseongicola sp.
ACTACAAAATTGCTGCTTTAGACACAGAGCTTTTCCCCGGCGCGATGGATGCCTTAGAGAGCTTGAAAGGGAAGGGCGTGCCGATCGGGCTTTGTACCAACAAACCGCGCGCGCCACTTGTCCCGACATTGGAAGCCGCCGGTTTGGAAACCATTTTCGACGTTGTGTTGGCCGGCGATGATTTGGACCGCCGCAAACCTGATCCAGCCCCTTTATTTCATTGTTTCCAGAGACTTGGGTCCGAGAAAGGCGTTTACGTCGGTGACAGCGAAGTAGACGCAGAGACCGCCAAACGAGCGGCGGTTCCCTTTCTCATCTTTGAACACGGCATTCGTGTCAGCGCGATCGAAGACATCCCGCACACAGCGCGTTTTGGCGCGTTTGGAGATCTAGAGGCGCTATTGGAATCACTGATTTAGCGGGTCAGTCTCTGCCTGCTCTGATCCGCAGTCCGACTTCAGTTTCCAGAATCTGACCGCCATAGCACCAGTTCCCGCTTTTAATCTCGTGGATGCGTACAGATGTGTTCTCGTACATCTTTCCGCCCGCAGCATCTCCAAAAGCACGGGCGACGTCTTTCATAATGCGGTGGCGATCGGCTTCATCGAAGACGCCTTCCATGACAGTAATGTCAATAAGTGGCATGTTGCTCTCCAGCTTTCCCGAACCGCAGCATGGAAAAAGGCGCGCTTGTTTCCAAGCACGCCCCAGAACTGTAACCCGATCGTAGTCTTTAGCTTGCGCGACGCTCCTCAAAGCTCATCGCTATAAAGCTTGGCATGTGATCGCCCATCCCCACGACTTTATTGTCGCGATTGTCATCGCGCCGCCCACGTCCGCGCTTTTGCTCTTCGCGCGGTGTATCGGTATTCGCGGGAGTCTGTGGTTCGCTCGCCACCGCCACTGCAACTTCGTCTTGCTTTTTCTTGCGTGAACGGCGCGGCTTCTTGGCTTGATCTTCGGTCGCGTCCTGCTTCACCTCTTCAGGCTTGGCGTCGGCAGAGCTTTCCTTGCGCGGCTTCGCAATCTCTGGTGTTTCTGCGCGCGGGATTTCCTTATTGATGAGTTTCTCAATCGCATCGAGAAGTTTCTCATCGGGACCCGAGCAGACCATGACGGCTTTGCCTTCACGACCGGCGCGGCCCGTGCGGCCAATGCGATGGACGTAGTCCTCCGAATGGCTGGGGACGTCAAAGTTGAACACGTGGCTCACAGCCGGAATGTCGAGGCCGCGCGCGGCCACGTCAGAAGCTACGAGGAACCGCAAATCGCCGTCCCGGAACCGGTCCAACGTCTTTGTTCGCTGAGATTGATCGAGGTCTCCGTGTATCGGAGCGGCATCAAATCCGTATTTTTTCAAAGACTTGGCGACGATATCTACGTCTGTCTTACGGTTGCAGAACACAATCGCGTTGGTGCAGCTATCGCCTTCGCGCTCAATCAGCTTGCGCAGCACTTTGCGTTTTTCTGTCCCCGCGCGATCGCGACGGGACGCGCGGAACATGACGACTTCCTGTGCGATGGTCTCGGAGGCCGTGGCTTGTCGGGCGACTTCAACGCGCTCCGGATTTGACAAGAATGTGTTTGTGATCCGCTCGATTTCGGGTGCCATCGTCGCCGAGAAGAATAGCGTCTGACGGGTAAACGGTGTCAGTGAAAAGATGCGTTCAATGTCAGGTATGAACCCCATATCGAGCATGCGGTCGGCTTCATCCACCACCATGATTTCGATGCCCGTCAAAAGTAGTTTGCCGCGCTCGAAGTGATCCAAAAGGCGTCCGGGTGTCGCAATCAACAC
>CAZMRS010000624.1:0-1798 GCA_964568435.1 uncultured Boseongicola sp.
ACATTCTCGGCCAGACGCCAGATGTGGCCGTCGAGAATATCCAGATCTGCGGTATCCTCGGCAAAAGTCGTTTCATTTGAGATCGATTTGACAGGCGCATTCGCAGAAACGCGCCGCCGATCCTCGCCGCGTGCAAGATACCAAAGCCGTTCGCCCATACCCCCGAAACGCGCGACGAGATCGACTTTCTCCCAGCGCAAAAGATCACTGAAAGTACGTATCCCCGCCTTGTCCAAAGCCGCCTGAGTTTGCCCGCCGACGCCCCAGATCAGCCGCACTGGTTTATCCTTCAGGAACGCGGCCGTCTCTTCTTTTCCGATGATCGAGAACCCCCGAGGCTTGTCGAGGTCAGACGCAACCTTGGCCAGAAACTTGTTGTGTGACAACCCGATAGAGCCCGAAAGCCCAAGCTCGTCCTCCATCCTTTTCACAAGACCTGCAAGCATCACAGCCGGCGGTGCGTGATGAAGTTTCGCAGTCCCTGTTAAATCCATGAATGCTTCGTCCAGCGACAAAGGTTCAACGACTGGAGTGAGGTTATCCATCATTGCTCTAATGCTACGCGAAGCCTCGGCGTAGGCGTTCATCCGTCCCTTAATAACAACCGCTTCCGGGCAAATCTGTAGAGCTTTGAACATCGGCATCGCCGAGCGAACACCTTTGACCCGCGCGATGTAACACGCTGTCGAAACAACCCCGCGTTTTCCGCCACCAATAATCACAGGTTTGTCCCGCAGGCTCGGGTCGTCGCGCTTCTCGACACTTGCGTAAAAGGCGTCGCAGTCCATGTGCGCGATAGAAAGATCAAAAAGTTCCGGGTGAGCGATAACCCGCGGGCGACTGCACTCAGGACACCGCGAGCCACCCTCAAAGGTGGCCAAACAATCGCGACAAAGTGCAGGCATGGGGTTTCTCGGTAGGTTAGGATGACCTCAGCTTACAAAACTGGAGCTTCACGTGACAGAGCCTTTCAACGGCGCGAAACTGGCAATTCTGAATGGTTCCCAAGTTGTGACCATCCTCCGGGATGATTATCCGACAATTCCCTGGCCCGGATATTGGGACTTTCCTGGTGGCGGACGTGAGGGCAACGAGGACCCGGCGGCCTGCGTGTTGAGGGAACTCAACGAGGAACTCGGCCTTATTTTGGCACCGGAAAGTCTAATTTGGTCGTCGGTCGACCGGTCCGTTGACGACGTTGTCTGGTTCTTTGCCGCAGAGTGGCCGGACTTTGATCCAAGCCTCGTGCGATTTGGCAACGAAGGGCAGATGTGGCGCCTGACAGAGATTGATTGGTTTCTTGAGCATGAGAAGGCTATTCCTTCGTTGAAAACACGCCTGAAAAGGTATCTTTCGCAACGCTGAGCAAATTGTTTTCGGACGTGTCCAGATTTTTGTGAACAACGCTCAAGCCCATTGATTTTCCATGTAATTTTGGCGCTGTTGCGCCTCTGTCACGCAGTGACGTTCAAGCGCCGTAAGGTCCATAAGTCATTGAATTGACACAATCCTATAACCATATCTGCATCACAATTTGGTGGAGCGCAGGTTTTCTGATGGAAGAAATTCTTAACACACTTGGTGGCGGTGGTATCGCGACACTTCTGTTCGCGGGGTTCATCCTTCTCAGCCTGTACAAGGGCATTCGGATCGTATCGCAGTCGGAAAAGCATGTGGTTGAGCGGTTCGGCCGACTTCGAACTGTTTTGGGGCCGGGCATCAACTTTATCGTTCCGTTTTTGGACCGTGTGGCGCACCAGATTTCTATCCTTGAGCGCCAGCTCCCAAACGCGAGCCA
>CAZMRS010000625.1:0-1787 GCA_964568435.1 uncultured Boseongicola sp.
AGCAGCACCTGCGAAATGACCACGACGCGCACCGGGTCCAACGTGAACGCATCCGCGAGCCAAATCGTGACGTCGCCTGTCAGACTGCGCCGGACTGGACCGTTGATCGAATTTATCAGCCAATCACCCTGTTTCCACGAGTGACCGCCTTGGAGACTATCCAAAACGAGATTGTAGACGAAGTAACCGTAAGACACCGCCGCAAGAAGGATGAGCCAAAAACTAAGGATGCGGATGGTGGTCAAAGCGGCAACCCCAAAGTCAGCTCCTTTTGCAGGGTCTCGCGGTCTGGAACCGGTAGCGGACATTCGGGATCAGTGGCGCCCGAGAACATCTTCGACCTGAAGTGGGATCCAATCATGCGGAATGAAATGCCCGCCTGGATGTACGTCCAGGACAACCCGACCAAGCTCGCATTCCCAGCTTGTCCGCTGAAAGGTTAGAAAGGGGCGCGCATTCCAAGCTCCTTCGTCCGTGCCATCGCCGCAGCCCAGTTTCTCTCTCCAAAGTGCCACCGGATATGTCTGATCGCCTCCCGGCCCCATCGGAAACGGCAGAACGCCGTCGCCCAGTCCAAAGACCTGATACACCTCATCCGGAGCTTCTTGACAGGTTTCGTCCTGCGGCAACGTCCCCGAGACCGCCATAAGCGCGGTGACGAGATCACCGCGTTCGCAGGCAAACCGCCACGCCATATTGGCACCCCACGAATACCCGGAAACCATTATCCTTGATCGATCGATTGGGTATCGCCTCGCCACATCGTCAAGAACGGCTACTGCAAACTCTGTATCCCGCAAGCCATTGCGGCGGAATGACCAACTGCCGTTCAAACCGTTTGGTGCGATGAGCAGCACGTAATCTGCAACGGCATCGACGGCGATCCGGCCGTGTCCAACGATAAGGCTGCCCTGACGGCCCCATCCGTGGAAATGCAGAAGAACGGGGAGGGGAGATGTGCCGTCCCATAGGTCAGGGACGCGAACATGATAAGACCGATCACCTAATTTGCAGGGGGTGCGACCCTCGCATGCTGTTGAGATACCAGCCGACAGACCAAGCCAAACAACGGCAAAGAGAAAAAGCTTGGTCATAGAACGTCCCACGTTTTGAAAAAAATGCCGAGCCGAAGGCCCGCCGCCCTGGATTAATGGCGAACTTGGGCGTCGGCGCAATCTGCACGTTTGATCTTGCCTCTCAATTCTGTGTGACGCGCCAAACTCATGCCGCTTGCTTTCAGCAAATGACAAAGTTGTGCAGTGTATTGCGCGGTGCACGGAACTGGTGCACCTAGCCTTGAACAGCAAAGGGTGAGGACAAGATGCGCGCAGCGGACGTCGTAGCGAAACGACTTTTCGAAGCCGGGTGCCGCTGGGCATTTGGCATGCCAGGTGGCGAAGTTTTGACCTTGTTGGATGCCCTCGAAAAGGCTGGCATAAAATTCGTCCTCACCAAACATGAGAACGCAGCTGGCTTTATGGCCGAGGGGACGTACCATCGCACCGGCGCACCCGGCATCTTGCTCGCCACCGTTGGGCCGGGCGCCCTGAATGGCATCAATGTTGTCGAAAACGCGCGGGAAGATCGCGTGCCATTGGTGGTTCTGACAGGATGCGTCGATCCGGAAACGGCCGAGGTGTACACGCACCAGGTGCTCGATCAGCGCGAAGTCTTCAAGGGCGTGACGAAAGCAAGTTTCACGCTCAATGCCGGCGTCGCGCATGAAATCATCGACAAAGCGGTTGGGATCGCGACCGAAGGCCGCCCCGGCCCCGTGCACATCGACG
>CAZMRS010000626.1:0-1786 GCA_964568435.1 uncultured Boseongicola sp.
TCTGGCCCATCATGCCCATCTGCATGTGATAGGGCAGCATGCACATGAACATCCACGCCCCCGGCTTGGTCACCTGGGCGACAAAGGTGATTTCCTGTCCTGGCAGCAGAAGCGATTTTTCATACAGCGCCTCATGCTCGAGCAGGTTCCAGTCCGCCCGCCTGGCGCGGTAGTTGACAGCCTGCATCGCGGCCATGCTCATGAACATGAATTCGTGCAGTATCGTGCCGTCATTGCGCAGCGTGAACCGGATGCGTTCACCGGCCTTGGCGTCGATTTCGAGAGCCGAGAACGTCCATTCCGACATCGATAGCGTGATCTCACGATCGAATGCGCCTTCGTTCCGAATGATAAGGCCGGCCATTCTTCCGGCCATCAGCCTTTCCTCTTCCTCCTCGTCTTCGCCCCCATGCTCAGGATCGGCCCCGGCATCGGCAGCGTGATCGCCGTCCTCTTCGCCGGCATCCCGGTCTTCAGCATGATCGGCATCTTCTTCAGCCATGGCCATGGTGTCACCTTCGGTCTCCATGTTCATGGTATCGTCCTCGGCCATGTTCATGGCGCCGTCGGCCTCCATGTTCATGGTACCGTCCTCGGCCATGTTCATGGTGCCATCGGTCTCCATGTTCATGGTATCGTCCTCGGCAATGTTCATGGCGCCGTCGGCCTCCATGTTCATGGTTTCGCCATCCTCCATGTTCATTTCCATATTCATGGATTCGCCGTCATTCATGTCCATGTCCATGTCCATATTCATGTCCATGTTGGCCATTGCAGCGGCGAGCTGGGCCTCATCCTCTTCTGGAACGCGAAAGACAGAATGTTCGACCTCTTCGTTTTCAGCAATATCGCCCGAGGGCAGTACGCCCTCGGCCTGAAGGATAGTCACCTCGCCAGTCATTGGCGTGGCTTGATAGGTCGGGGGCTGTTGCCCCACGACAAAGTAGGCTGTCCCTCCGAGAAGGATCAGACCCGTGACCAGGAAAAATCTCATTACCATGGGTATTCTCCTCTTACTCGGCCGGCGCCGTTGCGGCGCCGGTGGTTGCGTCCTGCTCAATCTCCCAGGGATCACCCGTAACCTGGCGGCCTCTGCTCGCGCTGAACATGATGTTGAATACAAAGATGATGAACCCGATGCCGATCAGGTAGGCTCCGCCAGTCAGAACCAGTTGAGGAGTCGACCACTGCGGCAGGTCCAGATAGTCCACGACCCAGCGCGGGAAGTACACATAACCCAGATAATACATCATCATCACTTTGGTGAAGATGCCGATCTGCCAGAACCAGAAGTGCAGGTTCCCCATCGCCTGATTGTACATCCGCCCCGTGAAGTAGGGGTACAGATAATATACACCCGCCATCGCCATATTGGCCATGAAGCCCACGAACATCGCGTGGAAATGCGCCGGGACGAAATAGGTGTTGTGCACGAAATCGCTGTCTGTCGCGATCTGCGCGTTCACATAGGCCGTCACACCGCCAAGCATCAGAAAGAAGATCGAGGCAATGATGAACTTGAACGGCACCGCCCGTTTCGCGGAAACCGGGATGACGTCGTACCAAAGCGACGCGATCCAGTTGAACACGTGCAGCGTTGACGGGATGAAGATCATCAGCGTCAGGATTTGCGTGGCGCGTTCAAGCGGCCCGCTGACCGTCTCGGCCGGCTGGAAGTGGTGCGGATAGACGATAAAGGCCAGAACCGTCAGGATCGAAAACGCCGACACCGCCGACCAGTAGCTCCAGATCGGGCGTCCCAGGAATCGCGGCAGCAGGGTATAGA
>CAZMRS010000627.1:0-1781 GCA_964568435.1 uncultured Boseongicola sp.
GTCCAAAGCCAAGCATCGGAAGCAGCTCGCCCGCCCAACTGACGTCGTTACCGGGTTCAATGAATGTCAGCGCCCCAGCGAAAGCGATGGTGAAGAACAGCGTTGTATCGACGGCGGAGCCAAGGATGGTCGACACCAGTGGCGCGCGCCACCACGCGCCGTCGCGCAAGCGGTCGAAGATCGCAACGTCGAGCAACTGTGCCGTCAGGAACGCAAGGCCGGAACCGAGCGCGATCCGCCACGTGACGAGGGGACCGAACTCTCCCATGATTTGCGTGCCGATCATCGAACAGATGACGCCTGCAACGAAGCCAGCGAAAACGACTTTACGCGCGTCGGACGCGCCGTACACGCGGTTCATAATGTCGGTGACAAGGAACGCGAGCGGATACGTGAAAGCGCCCCAGGTCAGCCATTGGCCGAAGAGGAACTGCACCAAAATATTCGAGGCCACGACGATGGCGGCCATGGCAAGAATGCCGGGGAGAATGCGGGTCATTAATTCATTCCGTTTTGACAAGGTAGTCGGACACTTGGCCCCTTTTGACAGGGGACGCGCGGAATTAGCTGGCGCCGCTCAGTCCGTCAAGCGAAACTCGACGATCTGAGTTCGCTGCAAGGGGAAGAAGTTGTCGTCTGAAATCATGGTTAGGCGAAGTGCTCCTGTGCTGTCTTGCCAGACAGAGAGACCTTCGAGGTTGTCGAAAGCACCTAAGGGTGTCGTCCAAATGAGCGTGCCCTCTGGATCGATTTCGCTCAGATCGAAAGCTCGTATACGACTTTGGAAACCAACGGCGTGAAAGGCGCGTTCAAGGATAAACAGACGCCCATCCGGAGCGACATCAGCCCCGACGGGGCGAAAACCTTGTCTGTATGTAACGTGGCCAAGAGTAGTCCAGCCAGATGCTTCATTTCTCCATATCGGAAATCCGGTGGCCGCCTTAGGCACGGTTTCCGGAATGGCGATCAGGCGATCTTTCCTATCGACGGCGAGTGCTTCAATGCCACCGTTATCGGCAAGGCCCCAGACCTCACGAGGAAGATCAATGAGCTGCGTGGGCGTAGCATTCTCGTAGACCAGCAAGCGGTGATTGCGCTCGAACGCGATTGCCATGCGACCATCTGATAAGATCGCGAGGCCCTCGCTGTCCACCGCGTCTTCATCGTCTTTGCGAAAGAACGCGACGCCATCCACGTCTTCCAATGCACCAATGGGGCGGCGCACAATACCAGTTATGACATCGCCGTCTCGAACGAATTCGCCTTCATAGGTCTGAGCGTTGTCGCCGATCGCGACAAAGCCTGCACCTTCGTTCGTCACTTCAATCGCTGACCATCCGCCGAAGTATTCCTCGGGACGATCCCAAACATAGGTTACTAAATGCTCAACTGTCGGTTCGGCGCTGGCAGGAAGTGCCGACAGGATCAGCGCGATAAGACTTTTGCGCATTGCTGAGGGAGGTCGGCCATCGCGAGTTCTCTTCGTGGTGGAGCTGGTTTTGCGTTTGGATCGGGTGGCGGCGGGTTCAGGATGCGATCCACCCAGCCCCGAGCTTCTTCGCAGCCGTCTCCGGCGGGCGGTGGTGCTTGCTCGACACATGCGCCTGCATTGCTGGGGCAGTTCAGGCGGACGTGAAAATGATAGTGGTGACCCCACCACGGGCGGATTTTTCTAAGCCAGGAACGATCGCCGCGTGCGTCCTTGCACATCTGCACTTTGGCGCCGGGAAAGACAAAGATGCGGGCGACGGCGGGATCGGATGCGGCGGCGTTCAGGATGT
>CAZMRS010000628.1:0-1767 GCA_964568435.1 uncultured Boseongicola sp.
CATTGATATCGGGCTCGGCCTGGCAGATCGCGGCCATGATGTTGTGGTTGTTGCAACGGATCTACCGATCGCGAGCGTTGAGCGGACCCGGTCGTTCATTTTTAGCCGGGGTGCGGGTTCAAAAGACGTTGCAGGACAGATCGACGTGTTTTGTGGTATCACGGGTGGCCAGCTTGCGCTGTCGCCTGCCGATGAGTTTCTCGCAACTGCCTGGTGGACAGCGCATTTGGCCGATCGATTGTTGAAAGATGTCGGCCGACCGACCGATCCCTTCTATTATCTGATCCAGGACTATGAGCCTGGGTTTTACGCATGGGGGGCAGAGTACACGGGGGCTGTCAGTTCGTACGGGTTAAACTTTGTGCCTGTTTTCAATACGTCCTTGCTGAGGGATTTTTTCGAGCGCCGTGAGCTTCTGACGTCGGGCAGACAGTCATTTGTGTTCCATCCGTCGATTGATATTCAGCGCTACGCGGACTTGCGACGGCCACGCAAAACAAGACGGCGCATTGCGGTTTATGGCCGGCCCGAAGTGCCCCGAAATCTGTTCCCGGTTGCCATTGAAGCGCTTCAAAGTTTCCTCAGCGCCGAACGGCTGACGTCTGGTGAGGTTGAATTGATTAGCGTTGGGCTCGCGCATCCAGATGTTTGCATTGATGAAGAGCACACACTGGTTAGCCGCGGAAAGATCCCTTGGGATGAGTATCCTGAGTTTCTATCGACCGTTGATGTTGGCCTGTCTCTTATGTACTCGCCGCATCCGAGCCATCCCCCATTAGAGATGGCGGCGGCAGGTGCGCGGGTTGTGACGAACCGATGCGAAACGAAAGATCTGGGGTCGTTGGCAAAGCATATCTTTTCAGTAAATCCGACACCGGATGAGGTGTCGCTCGCGCTGTCACAAGCGTGGAGCGCGCGCGCGCCATCGCGCACCAAGCGTGCCCTTGATCTGTCGCTTCTGGGTCCTCCTATGAATGAGATGCTTGACGATCTGTCAGAGCAGCTGAAGCCAGCGTGGCGAACATTGGCGGAAACAGCCTGATGTCCGGACGCCGATAACCATTTCCTTACGCGCGTGCTTTACGAACAGCGGGACAAGCGAAAGGTGAGATGTGGCGTACACACTTGGATCAGATACGGACTGGGCGGCGACATCTTCCAAACGGGCGGTGGTGCCGTTGGCGGACCGCCTTGTCGCGTTAATCCTATTGCCCATCATTGCGTCGATACTCGCCATTCTGTTTCCAGTCGTGCTGGCTCTTCAAGGCCGTCCGTTTTTGTACGGTTCGCTTCGTATGTCGTCCCGCAACGAGGAATTTACGCTTTGGAAAATCAGAACGATGGCACCGTCCTCAGGGAAGGATTGTGCTGTTTTGGGCGGGCACCTGGCCAAGGAAGTCACCCCGGTTGGCGCGGTGCTCAGAAAGCTCCGCCTTGACGAGCTTCCTCAGATTTTCAACGTGTTGGCCGGAGACATGCGCTTCATAGGACCGCGGCCGCCCTTGCCGAAGTATGTCAGGGATTACCCTGAACTTTATGGTGCCGTCTTACAGTCCCCGCCAGGGATAACTGGACTGGCCACAGTATTGTTACATCGGCGCGAACAACGTTTGTTGTCGCGGTGCATCTCGGCGGAGGAGGCCGATACGCTTTATCGCCAGCACTGCATCCCGCGAAAGGCGCGGCTTGATTTTTTGTATCAGTCCCGACGTTCGATGGCGCTCGATCTTTTTATTCTTGTCCGCACATTGTCTGGCCTTTGGCCGA
>CAZMRS010000629.1:0-1755 GCA_964568435.1 uncultured Boseongicola sp.
ACCCTCGCCGGGGCCTTCGACGATCACCTGCCATCCAGCGGGGCGCGGAGCACGCGCAGCCGCTGCCGCGTTGGGGGCGCCATCAAACCCTCCCGCCGGCACCGGATCGTTCATTGGCGTCGGTTGTGTGCCGCGCGATACTTGTCTTTGTGTGCGCAAAGATGCACCAGGCCGCGTCACGGGCTTTGGTTTTCCAGAGGCGGCTGACGGCGTTGGCTCTTCTGCAGAAGCCGCAACAACCGGGGTCTCAGCCACTGGCTGTGCCTTCGGTTCTTCCTTTTCAGGTACGGAATCCATCCACGACGTGTCGGTCGGAGTAAGGTCGTCATTTCCGTTGGGATACAAAACCTCATCAGGTACCGACTGGTGAATAATCGCCTTGTCCTTCTTTCGCGAACCCGCGCCAGAAGACCCTCGTCCCATCAGTTTTCTAAGCAATGTACCTGCTCCAGCTGTTCAAAAATCGTGTGTTGGAGCCTTCATCCCCGACAAATCTGACTAGAAAAGGGCACCTCTGTGCCGTGGGACATCAGTGCTCTGAAAGTGGTGTTTTTTCGTTACAAGCAGCCTGAGAAGCCGCCGCCGCGCGCAAAATTAGCAAAAAAACTCGGCCCTGCGCACGACCCCCCCTTGATTTCCGTCCCAGATCGGCGCCTCTGTGCGGCCAATAGACCTGATTGGACGACCCAATGTCCCCGAGCACCAAAGGCGTCGCTTTCGCGCTGGCCGCATTTGCGGTCTTTGCGACGCATGACGCGATCATCAAGACCCTGGGCGGCATCTACGCGCCGTTCCAAATTCTGTTCTTCAGCGTGCTGATGAGCTTTCCGCTCGCCACATTGATGCTTATGACGGACAAATCCCCGGGGACCCTCCGTCCTGTCCACCCCGGCTGGGTCGCCATCCGAACAGTCGGCGCCATGGTGACCGGGGTCTCGGCGTTTTATGCATTTTCTGTGTTGCCGCTCGCGCAAGTCTACGCCTTCATCTTTGCCGCTCCGCTCATCATCACAGTGCTTTCGATCCCGATCCTCGGCGAAAAGGTCGGAGCGCACCGTTGGGCCGCTGTCCTTCTGGGACTCATCGGCGTTATTGTCGTCCTGCGCCCCGGTGCAGAAGCCCTGACGCTCGGTCATATAGCTGGTCTCACGGCGGCGACCGGCAGCGCGGTCGTCTCAGTCGTCACGCGAAAAATTGGGGCCGAAGAACGATCCGCCGTCATCTTGCTTTATCCAATGATGGGCAACGTCGTGGCGATGGGGATGATTATGCCCTTTGTCTATGTTCCCATGCCAATCGAACATCTGGGAATGCTGGCAGTGGTCTCGCTGTTTGGCTTCACGGGCGGCTTGTGCCTCGTGTCAGCATATCGCAACGGTGACGCCGCAATTGTCGCGCCTATGCAGTATTCCCAGATCATCTGGGGCGCGGCCTTCGGAGCCATGTTCTTTGCCGAAATTCCTGACCGTTACACGTGGATCGGCGCAGGTATCATCGTGCTCTCGGGCGTCTACGTTGTAATTCGCGAAAGCTTCGGTGGCCGATCGGTTCAAACCCCGGTCCTCAGAACCAGAAACCGCGCTGCTACACCAGGAGCACCCCGCATCAGCGCCATGCTCCGTGCCCGTGCGGACAGGGTGCTGCCAGGCTATGAGGCGCTTGCAAAAGAAAAAGAGCCGAAGTAATTCCCCCTCCACGGTCGGAGTGTAGCTCAGCCTGGTAGAGCACTGTCTTCGGGAGGCAGGGGTCGGAGGT
>CAZMRS010000630.1:0-1754 GCA_964568435.1 uncultured Boseongicola sp.
AGGCGCAGATTTTTTTGAAAAGAAAAATCTGCCCATCGCGGCACCGAAGGTGGCGCAAACTCTGCCTCAGCCCCGAGGTGCGGCCGCACGGCGCAAGCGATCGTTAATAGCCTGACCGAGACCCGTTTCGGGGATGGGCGCAATGGCGATGGGTCGCCCGGTTGCGTCTGCTTTGTGAAGGGTTGCGAATAGGTTGGCGGCGGCTTCGGTCAGATCGCCGGTCGCAGACAACGAGATGGTCCCAGGCACTGAACCAAATCCGATATGGAACTCGTCTGGCGTGGCAGTTTCCGCATCCAGGCGGACGCGCGCTTTGGGAGCGTAGTGCGAGGCAAGCTGACCCGGCGCTTCGATTGGATCGCCCGCTTTGCTACTGTGCAAAGGTGCGCCAAGGCAGTTTTCAAGTGCCTCTTCGGGTAGGCCACCAGCGCGTAGCAGGGTTGGTTTGCCCACAAGGCCAACGATGGTGCTTTCGACGCCGACCTTGCATTGTCCTGCGTCAATTACGGCGTTGATCTGGCCAGATAGGCCGGCGAGGACATGCTCTGCCGTTGTTGGTGAAATCCGGCCTGAGGGATTGGCTGATGGTGCCGCGATGGGGCAATCCGACGCTGCGAGGAGGCGGCTCACGACATCGCCCGACGGTACGCGGATCGCGAGGGATGAGCCGCCAGCGGTCACCAGTTTTGAAATGGGACTGATGTCCTTCAGTGGAAGGACGAGCGTTAGCGGACCGGGCCAGAACGCGGAGGCGAGGCGGCGCGCCGTATCGGATACCTGGGCGAGGCGTTCAACGTCGTCCAACGCAGCGACATGGACGATGAGCGGATTGAAACTGGGTCGGCCTTTTGCGGCAAAAATGCCTGCCACCGCTGTGTCGTTGGTCGCATCAGCACCTAAACCGTAAACGGTTTCGGTCGGAAATGCGACGAGGCCACCATCGGCAAGCAGATCACCTGCTTTGCCAATTTCGGCATCGGATGTGCCGAGAGTTTCGGTTTTGCCTTTGTCTTGCATTTGTCGGTTTCGTTACGCTGCGTTTTTGTTGTGGCCCGTGTCAGCTTCGCCGCAAGGTGAGCCAACTCCGCGACGCTTAGCGGGGTGTGTGCAGTTTGCCAAGCTGACAGAAGAGGTCGCCCATGCCGTATCGTTCACCAGTTGAAGAGATTGAGTTCGTTTTGCGCCACGTCTCTGACTATGACGCATTGCTCGGGACGGATCGTTTCGAGGAAGCCGGTTATGACACCGTGAGCGCAGTGCTGACGGAAGCGGCGAAGATCTCTGATGAGCATGTTGCGCCCTTGAATCGCGGGGCGGATCTGGAGCCTGCACACCTCGAAAACGGTGTTGTCAGGACGGCTCCAGGGTTTGATGCCGCCTATGATGCTTTCCGTGAAGGCGGATGGATTGGGATCGCAGCGGATCCCAAGACTGGCGGTATGGGGCTGCCTGGTACGCTTCAATGCGCGGTGAACGATATGCTGTCCGGGGCCTGCCTTGGGTTTCAGCTTCTGCCGCTGTTGTCTCAAGGGCAGATTGAATCGCTGCAAGCCCATGCCTCAGACGAGATAAAGTCGACATATATTCCGAAGCTTCTTAGCGGCGATTGGGCGGGCACTATGAACCTGACCGAGCCGCAGGCGGGCAGCGACGTTGGCGCCGTGCGCACAAAAGCCGAGCCCAATAGCAACGGGACGTTTGCTATCAGCGGGCAAAAGATTTTCATCTCTTGGGGGGACCACGAGCTGGCGGAG
>CAZMRS010000631.1:0-1750 GCA_964568435.1 uncultured Boseongicola sp.
CGCATGGGTGAAGACCGTGTGACCAACGACCCGCTGGAAGCGCACTACATCGGCCTCAACATGTGCGTGAACGCGGTAACTGCTGCTGGCACAACGGACGTCGACGCTGTTCGGACAGCGATGTACGGCCAGGAGTTCCCGAACCTGACAGGCGGGACAGCCGTCATGCTGCCGAACCACCACCTCGCCAAGCCGGTTCTCATCGGTGAGATCCTCGAGGACGGTCAGTTCGACATCATCAGCCAGCCAGAAGGAGTTCCGGGCGATGCATGGACAGACTTCCTGCCTGAATCGGCTGTTCTGGTCTCCGACTGGCAGGAGCTGGAGTGCGGTATGTACAACACCGAGACGTCTACCGGCGTACAGATCAAATCCAACCACTGATTCGACAACGAAGGGGCGCTTGCCGCGCCCCTTCTTCCTTTTTCGGGGATGACCACCAATGGCCCGGGCTTTGCTCCGCTTTCTCTTGCCTTGCCTGCTGTTTGTTTTCGGCCCCGCCGCCGCGCAGCAAGCTGACGCACCCATCCAAACGCTTCTGCAAGAACACCGTGAGCTGCTGGAGAAGTCGTCGCGTCGCACCATCGGACCCGCGATTGACGCTATCGCCGCAAGTGGCCTTGCCGAAGCCCAAGACGTGCTGGAGCGCTGGCAGGCCAAAGAGATGTGGCAAAACGAAGAAACTGGCCTCTTCGTCCGCGGCGAAGAAATTGACCGCGACACACTGCGTATTTTCGACTTTGCCGACGGCAGCGAAATCGGTGTGGTCTCCGATGATGATTTCGATCAACTCAAACCCAACTCGGGTATCCGCGGACTGATCGGCGCAGCTCTTGTCCGCTTCCAGTTGAACGACTCCGCGCCAGAAAACCGAGCGACGGCGCTGGACGCGATCGAACGCGATCCCGAAGATTCCCATCTTGTCGCTCTGCGCGAAACGCTCGATCAGGAAACGGATCCCGTGCTTTTGGCGCGCAAAGAACGCCTCGAGCGCCTGCTGACGATCCGCTTCGGTGAAACCGACGTCGAACGCATTGAAGCGATCCAACATTTTGACGGCGACCTCGGCGTTGACGTCCGCGCGACACTGAATCCGCTGCTCGCCACGCGCATTGAAGTGGCAGAAAGCGTCCCGGAAGGCCTCGAAGTGGCCGGTGTCATCACCCCGGGATCCGAAGCACTCAGTGAAGCAGACGCCTACGAGTTGCTCGTCGATGCAGACCTGGCCGCCCCGACCATCACGCGCGAAGCAAAGCGCGAAGCACTGGCGGCCAACATTTCAGACGGACAGGTCGCCGGCATCCAAGTTGCGACGCTGGACAGCGAAGCGGCCCGTGATTTGGCCTATGCGGCCCTCGCTGCTGCAGGAACGGTCGCGCCCATGGCCACGGAAGAGGAACGCGCAAGCGCCCTTCAATCCTACGTGTTCTACGAGCGTTACGTCGGAGCCCCCGCACCCGTCGCCCTCGCGGCAGCAGGAGCTTTGGCCTCCATCGAAAACAAGGTCGCCGTAAATCAGGCGCTCGATCTCGGCCTCGACGCGGTGTCGCTTGCGTCCATCTACTTTCTGGCAGCCATTGGCCTCGCCATCACGTTCGGGGTGATGGGCGTCATCAACATGGCGCACGGCGAGTTCATTATGATGGGCGCCTACACAGGCTACGTCGTGCAACTTTTCGTACCGGACTACACCCTGTCCATCATCCTTGCGATTCCGCTCGCCTTCGCGATCACATTCGGGGCAGGGGTC
>CAZMRS010000632.1:0-1749 GCA_964568435.1 uncultured Boseongicola sp.
GTCGCCAGCCTTGATGTACTCACGCGCCGTCTCGACGGCAGCCAGATAATCCTCCTTGGCGAAGTTCGACACCGGCTCGGGCGCCACAAACTCTTCTCCAAGCCCACGATCGCCGCCCGGCAAGTCGCGCTCCAGATCGCGAACCGCGTCCATCACCCGTTCAGCGGCCTGTGCATAAGCGGCGCGCGCGTTCAGCCCAGACGACACCCAGGCAGGAGCGCAGACAATCACCTCGCCCTTCACACCGTCCAAGACGGCCACCACGGAGGGTCGCAGCAAGATTGCGTCAGGCACGCCGAGCACGTCAGGATTGACGTCCGGCAAATGCTCGACGAGACGGATCATGTCGTAGCCCAGATACCCGAACAGCCCGGCAGAAGCGCCGGGAAGCCCGTCAGGCATGTCAATACGGCTTTCAGCAATGAGCGAGCGCAGCGACGACAGCGGGTCCGCTGCTTCCTTCACGAAAGACTCGCGGTCAAATCGAGCGTTCCGATTGATCCGTGAAGTCGTGCCGTGACATTCCCAAACCAGATCTGGCTTCATTCCAATGATCGAATACCGCCCACGCACTTCACCGCCAGTGACGGATTCAAGCACAAAGGCATCGGCACTGGCACCGGTCAGCTTCAGCATAAGCGAAACAGGTGTATCCAGATCAGCCGCAAGACGCGCGAAAACCAACTGGTTCTCGCCGGCGTCGTAGCCGTGCGCGAAGCTTTCAAAAGAAGGAGAAAGAGACGCTGACATCAGGGAAATTGTGCTGTCACAGCAGTCAGTGCGGCCTGATTGATACTGACTTCGGTTTCCTGAAGAATGGATTGCGTGAACGCCGACAAAAGCGATACCGACAACTCTTGTGCCGTCTCGCGTCCAAACTGTTCCAGAACAGACCGCGCCTCGACGTCCGTTGCATCAGGCACAGCAATGCGATCAAGACGCACCAGCCAAGCTTCGCCTGCTTCGGACAATATGCGGATTTCGCCATTACTCATGTCGAAAACCTGATCCATGAAGCCCGGAGGCGTCCCGGCAACAAACCCGTTGCGCTCCAGCCCTCGATCCGTTTCCAGCGCCAATCCAAGGCCCGCCATTTCTGCACCGTCACGCAATCGGGCCGCCAAATCTTCTGCCTGAGCCTGCAAAGCCGCTTCAACTTCTGCTTCCTCCCAGGCAGCGACAACATCGTCGCGCACAGTGTCAAACGCTTGCAGCTCTGGCGGCCTAACCTCTTCCAATGAAAGAACAAAAATGCCGCCGTCATCCAATTCAACGACCTCCGCGAAATCCCCTTCGCGGGCACCGGTCGCCGCGAGACGGAAAGCGTCGTAGGCCGCAATTCCATCCGTGACATTTTCGCGCCACTCGATCGTTCCAGCTTGCATATCGGTGCGCTCGGCCAGCTGCCCCGGGCTTGCGCCGCCCGCGATCAGGTCTTCGACCTGGGCCTGACTTTCAAGAATGATGCGACGCGCCCGGTCAGCCGCTGCTTCGGCAGCTAGTTCCTCACGGGCTTCTTCGAACGTCACTTCCTGCCCACTTAGGATGGCATTCATACGGAACAACGCAGGCCCAAGAGACGAGGGCAGGGGCCCGATCAGGCCTGGTTCTTCCAACGCAAAAATTGGGTCGCTGGCGTCGCCAAGATCACCCGCCACGACCTCACCCAGATCAATGTCGTCAATGCTCAAACCGCGCTCGCCGACAAGCTCCTCAAAGGTGACTTCTCCGGCGTCAATCCGCGCGCTG
>CAZMRS010000633.1:0-1749 GCA_964568435.1 uncultured Boseongicola sp.
CAGAGAGCCAGAACCACTGGCCGTCGTTGGAGTACGACATTGGCGAGATTAACGCCAAGCTGTCTCGGTTTTTGCCGGCTGGGTTTTACTACAAAATGTTTCTCTGGCGGCGCTCGTTCTGGAAGCATGTTTATGAGCCGTTCATTCGCCAATCAGCAGGGCTTGGGAAGGCTCCGAGGCATCGGGATGCAGACCACTACGAACATATGAATGTAACCGTCGACGTGCTGGTCGTTGGTGGCGGAATTGCGGGTTTGCGGGCGGCCAAGGAGGCGGCCGAAGCTGGTCGCGAAGTGCTGCTGGTGGAGCAAACGGCCCATTGGGGTGGTCGCGCGCCTGTGGATGGCGAAGCTTCAGACGACGTGATTTCCGGGCTGGTTTCTGAGCTTGAAGCGATGGACAACGTGCGCTTGCGTCTTCGCACCATGGGGGCCGGTGTGTACGACCACGGCTATGCGCTGGCGTATGAACGGATCACGGACCATGCGCCGGATCCATCGCGGCCGCGGCATCGGTTGTGGCGCATTCGTGCAGGCGAGATCGTCACCGCCACGGGCGCTATTGAGCGGCCATTGTCGTTTGCCGGGAACGACCTGCCGGGCGTAATGCTGGCAAGCGCGGTTCGGGATTACGTTGTGAATTTCGGAGTGGCTCCGGGTAAGCGCACGGTTGTTGTGACCAACAACGACGATGGGTATCGCACGGCTTTGGCTTTGCAAGAAGCCGGGCTGGAGGCGCCCGCTGTATTGGATGCGCGGGCTGAAGCCACAGGGCCTTTGGCGGAGGCTGCGAAGTCGGCCGGGATTACTGTGCAAGTCGGGCGGGGCATCAAGAAAGTCGAGGGCAGGGGTAAGGTTCAAAGGGTCTGGGTCTGCGATCAGGCTGGCAACGGGTTCGGCTCTGAGTCGATTGAAGCGGATTGCGTTGCGATGTCGGGCGGGTGGTCTCCGGTTGTGCATCTGTGGTCGCATTGCGGGGGCAAGTTGACGTGGGATGCGGACCGCGCGTTTTTCCGTCCCGATCCCGAGCGTCCGCCGCTGAACCAGTCTGGCGAGGCATTTGTCCGAGCCGTTGGAGCGGCCAACGGGGATCTGGGCGACGGCGATGCGCAGCCGATGGCGGCGGTTTGGAACATGCCGGAGAACTCGGATTATGCCCTGCGGTCCAAGGCATGGCTCGATTACCAGAACGATGTGAAGGTGACGGATGTCGAGCTGGCGGCGCGCGAGGGGTATCAGAGCGTTGAGCATACCAAGCGCTACACGACGCTCGGAATGGCGACTGACCAAGGGAAGTTGAGCAATATCAACGGTCTCGCGATCCTGGCTCAACAGGTGGGCGACGAAATCCCGAAAGTGGGGACGACCACGTTCCGCCCGCCGTATCACCCGATCTCAATGGGGGCGATTGCGGGCGATGCGCGCGGCGAGCTGTTCCAACCGGTGCGTCAAACGCCAATGCACGACTGGCACGAGACCAATGGCGCGCATTGGGAGCCCGTTGGTCATTGGCGGCGGCCTTATGCGTTTTTGCAGGGTGGCGAGAGCGTTGAGGAGGCTGTGAGCCGCGAGGTGCGCGCGACGCGCAATGCGGTGGGACTTTTGGATGCTTCGACGCTTGGCAAGCTGATCGTGAAGGGGCCGGATGCGGGCAAGTTCCTCGACATGATGTACACCAACATGATGTCGACGCTGCCTGTCGGGAAGTGCCGCTACGGGTTGATGTGTACCGAAAACGGGTTCCTGACCG
>CAZMRS010000634.1:0-1746 GCA_964568435.1 uncultured Boseongicola sp.
AAGGGCAGGCGGGCGCGCCCAAAATGCTCTCCATCGGCCTCCATTGCCGCCTCGTCGGACGTCCGGGACGAGTCGCGGCCTTAAGGCGCGCGATAGACCACATGAGGTCCCATGACGGCGTTTGGTTCGCCACGCGCGAGCAAATCGCGGAACACTGGGCCTCCACACATCCTCCTTTGGCCCTCGAAAGCCCAAGCGAGATGCCCCGCAACGTATTCATCGACGCCTTTGGCGGCATTTTCGAGCACTCACCTTGGATCGCTGAACGCGCCCACGCGTTAGAGCTTGGGCCGATGCATAATTCTGCTCTGGGCGTTCACTCCGCACTCACCCGTGCTTTCCGCAGCGCGTCCGAAACCGAGCGCCTTGGCGTCCTGAATGCGCACCCTGACCTCGCCGGGAAACTCGCCGCCGCCAAGCGCCTCACCGCTGAAAGCACCGCCGAACAGGCATCCGCAGGTCTCGATGCCCTGACAGACGACGAACGCGCTGAATTCACCGCACTTAACACCGCCTACACCGAAAAATTCGGTTTCCCTTTCATCATCGCGGTTCGTGACAACACGAAGGCCAGCATCCTCGCCGCCTTCAAATCGCGCCTCGACAACGATCGCGACACCGAATTCGAAACCGCTTGCCGGCAAGTCGAACGCATTGCTGAACTGCGTCTCAACGAGCTTCTGGGATGAGCCGAAAAATCCAAATCCAGCCCCTCACACCCGAGGCTTTCGCACCCTATGGCGACGTGCTCGACTGCCGCGGCGCGCCCGACAAAATCATCAATCAAGGGCTCTGTGGGCGCTACAACGACCGCGCAACCATCGACATCGACAACGGACGTGCTGGCCTGAGCCTGTTCAACGCCGAACCCCGGGCACTTCCCCTCACACTCGATATGGTCGAGCGCCACCCCGAAGGCTCCCAGGCTTTCGTTCCAATGAGCGAACATCCTTTCCTGGTGATCGTCGCGCCAGACGATAACGGAAGACCAGGCGTGCCGATGGCATTCAAGACCGCTCCCGGCCAAGCCATCAACTTCCACAAAAACACCTGGCATGGCGTCCTGACACCCCTTGCGAACCCGGGTCTGTTCGCAGTTGTCGACCGTATTGGCGACGGTGCAAACCTCGAAGAACACTGGTTCGAAACACCTTACACCGTCACCGACTAGCGTTTCTTTCTGGCCAAAATACTCTCGGGGGTGCGGGGGCAGACAGCCCCCGTCTACCGCGGCGTGGCAAAGCCACGGCGCAAAACCTTAGCTGTTCCCGCCTCGCTGGAAACGTCCTGCATCTTCGGCCGCTTTGCGGATCGCACGCGCCTTGTTGACGGTCTCCTGATACTCGGCCTCAGGGTCGCTGTCCCAGACAACCCCGCCACCGGCTTGCGTATAGAGCGTGTCGTCTTTCACGACAGCGGTTCTAAGCGCAATACACATGTCCATGTCGCCACCGGCCGAGAAATACCCGACACCGCCGCCATATACGCCGCGCTTTTCAGGTTCCAACTCGTCAATGATCTCCATCGCACGCACTTTTGGCGCGCCCGAAACGGTACCGGCAGGCAACCCGGCCAGCAAAGCCGACAGAGCATCCTCATCATCGCGCAACTCGCCCACAACATTCGACACGATGTGCATCACATGGCTGTAGTGCTCGACAATGAACTCTTCTGTCGGTCGCACAGTTCCGATCTTAGCGACGCGCCCCACATCATTCCGGCCGAGGTCGAGCAGCATCAGATGTT
>CAZMRS010000635.1:0-1745 GCA_964568435.1 uncultured Boseongicola sp.
CGATGTTCTCGTCGATCGCCTCAGGCGTCAAAAGCGGGCGCTCATCTGCCCGGAAAGACGGATCACCGACCTTCGTGGTGCCACCACCCATCAGCGTAATTGGCTTGCCGCCGCTCTTTTGAAACCAGCGCAGCAACATGATGTTCAACAGATGCCCAACGTGCAGGGACTTGGCCGTCGCATCATAGCCGATATAGGCCGGAACGACCCCCGCCAGAAAGGCTTCGTCCAGCTCTTGCAGGTTGGTGCAATCCGCCAGGAAGCCACGCTCTATGATTGTCGCGAGGAAGTCAGATTTCGGGTGGTAGGTCATGGGCCTTCGTCTATGCTGCATGCCCAAGTGGCTCGGGCTTTCGCGGGGGTATACTCCGCACGTCAGGAGAGGGATACGCATGTCCGACACCTCAGCGATCGGGAGCTTTGGTGCGATGTCTGGAACGTCTTTGGATGGCATCGACGCAGCCATGATTAAAACTGACGGACACACGGTGTTCGAGTTTGGAGAAAGCGCCTACCGGCCATACACCGACCCCGAACGCGCGGTTCTGATCTCCGCCTTGGGCCAGTGGGAAGGGCCAGAGGTCGACGCCGCCGCCGAAGTCGTCGAAAACGCTCACGCGGAGCTCCTCTCCAAATTCGATGGGGCCGATGTCATCGGTTTTCATGGTCAAACGACAGTTCATCGCCCGGACCACGCGCACACGCACCAGGCAGGCAATGGGGCGATCCTGGCCGAGGCTTTGGAATGCCCCGTTGTTTGGGACTTTCGGACGAACGATATGGCGCTGGGCGGGCAGGGTGCTCCCTTGGCGCCGTTTTATCACTTTGCTCTGGCCAAAAAGATCGGGGCCGCATCCCCCTGCGCGTTCCTGAACATTGGCGGCGTCGCAAACGTCACTTGGATTGACCCGACGGCGGCCGCTCCCGAAGTACCGGGCGCACTTCTGGCGTTTGACACTGGGCCGGGCAACGCCCGAATGGACGATCTCGTGGCAGCACGGCTCGATCAGCGCATGGATGAAGGGGGCACATTGGCCGCTCGGGGCTCGGTCGACGAGGCAATCCTGGAAGGGATGCTGGCGCTTGAGCCTTTCTTCAAGAAGCGCCCCCCTAAATCACTCGACCGCGATGACTTTTCCGGTTGGTTGGAGGCAGTGGCAGAGCTTTCGGATGCGGATGCTTTGGCCACACTTGCGGCGGGAACGGCTGGCGCCGTCGTAAAAGGCATCGCGCAATGCCCATCGCCGCCAAGCACAGTTTGGGTCACCGGTGGTGGACGCAAAAAACCAGTGTTGATGGAGCTACTGGACGGTCTGATTGAGGCTCAAGTTGTTCCCGTCGAAGAGGCCGGGTTCAACGGTGACATGCTGGAAGCCGAAGCCTTCGCATTCCTCGCGGTGCGCGTCATGCGCGGCCTTCCAACGTCAGCTCCAGGCACAACGCGCGTGCCAGCGCCTGTGGGTGGAGGGCAAATCAGCCGTCCCGGGGCGCTCAAGGCAGCGTCCTGAAGGTTTGGCCCTTCGCCAGTGCTGGAGCGAAGAGCCATGCGCCTACAGAGCCTTTCCGACGACGACTTTATCACCGCCGTCTGCCCAGAAATCGCGAATGCGAACTTTCGACCAAACGTGATAAACCGCGTCCAGGAAAGTCATGTATTTACGGACTATTTACTTTTAGAGCGGCGCATCAACATCTGGTAGATGCCTTGAATGTTAAGAATAGAAACACCGACGCAATACCGACGT
>CAZMRS010000636.1:0-1735 GCA_964568435.1 uncultured Boseongicola sp.
GGTCACACCGGTGACGGATGCGAACCAGCTGCGTACGTCCGCGGATTCGCTTGATGCCCGCTCGTAGGAGAACACGACGTCTTCTGCGTCAAAGGCCGATCCATCGTGGAAGGTTACGCCTTCGCGCAAGTTGAACCGCCAGCCTTCACCGTCGCCGATTGGCTCCCAGGAGGTCGCAAGTGACGGCTCAAGCTCCATCTCCTTCGACATGCGCACAAGCCCGTCGTAAACGTTGTTCAAGAAGCCCAGGACAGGTGCAGAGCTTACCGCATGCGGGTCCATCGTTTGCGGGTCAGTCTTGCCAGCCCATTGGAATTCCTCGGCAAAACCCGAAGACGCCACAAGCACAAAGGCTGCGGCGGACGTCATCAATCGAGTCATAGTAATACTCCCCAGACATGCGGCGTTCCTTGCCACGTGCGACATTGTGTCCATATGCAAAGGCAGTCTCCGATACAACGAACTCAAGAGATCTGTGTCGATGATTAGTTTCTGAAGCGTGTGACTCGAGACAAGACTTCGCGCTCTGCAGAAAGGCGCTTGAGGGTCTCAAGCGACGCCCGCAACATGATGAGCCGCGTCAAGATAAGTGCGTAGTCCTTGAGCTCGATCACGTCCAATTCGGTCCACTTTCGCGGCTTCGACCCAAAAACTGCCAACCCTCCAACCGTCTCGCGCGCCGGACCAAAGACCGGTGCAATCAGTGCGCTCGACAAACGACCCTCAAGGACTTCCGGAGAACCGGAGAATTCGGGGTGTGCTGTGATGTCATCGATGCGCAGGGTCTTCATACGGTCAATCATCGCGGCGCACAGCGAGTCATTCGACGAGAACCGATCAGGAAGCGGGTCACGGATCTGACCCGCGCTGCGACTGCGAATGAAAATCGAAGATGTACGGATGTCCGACATGAAGAAAACGGCACTGGTGGCTTTCAGACCATGCGTCGCAAGTCTTGTGGCGACATCAAAATCCCGTTCCGCCGGACCGTCCAACAACCCAAGGTCGGCCAGATCGAACCGTTTTTCGTTTGGGTCTTGAAGTTCACTTCCCATGCTTCAACGTCACCCTCAAAGCCGAAATCAACGGATTGGCAATTCTCTTCGTAACGAGCGCCTTTGCGGAAACTTACTTCATCTTAACGTAACGTCAACTTGGGGGAATGCCAGGCGGTCAAATCAACTTGTTGCGCCATTGAATCTAATTGAAATGCCTAGCAAGAAAAAAGGCGGGCGCAGAGGGTCTGCGCCCGCCGAGCATTCGGCTTAGTTTGCCGATGCGTGCTTGATCATCGGCTGGTTTTCCGGATCAACCTCGATGCCGACATTGTCACCCATCGCCCAGTTGATTACCTGGTGGTGGATCGGAATGTACAGCTGCTCGTCCTGCACAACACGCCAGATAGAGGCAATGTCCGCATTCCGGGCGGCCAGATCGGTGTTTGACGCCAGCGATTCGATCTTCGCGTCCAGTTCGTCGTTGTCAAAACCGGTGCCGTTCCATGTACCGATGCTGCTTTCGCGACCGTGTACGAGGAAGTTGAAGATGTATTCCGAGTCATACGTCGGAACGCCCCAACCCAGCATGTAGAAGTCGGTCTTGCTGTCGGTGATCAGCGGGAAGTGCTGTGCCTTGGGCTTGGCGTCCAGATTCACGGTCACGCCGATCTGACCCAGCATGCCAACGGCTGCCTGACAGATCGCTTCGTCGTTGATGTAGCGATCGTTCGGGCAAT
>CAZMRS010000637.1:0-1729 GCA_964568435.1 uncultured Boseongicola sp.
CACTGGGGCGTGTTGCGGTAGATGATCGGGGCCTTGGACCGCCAGGAATGCGGGTAGGAATGCTTGATCTTGCCTCGGGCCAAGAGCCCGCCGACCTCGGCCAGTTTGGAGATCACGGCGGCGTTGGCATCGCCCTCCCAGTCGCCCTTCTTTGGCTTGGCGCGCAGGATGCTCTTGCCACCAAAAAACGGCAGGTCGGCGCGGAACGAGCCATCATCCATCACGTTGTAGGTGATGACCTCCTGCAACATGCCGAGATCGCGGTAGAGCTCGAACTCCTCCATCCCGTGGGACGGCGCGCAGTGGACAAAGCCGGTGCCTTCGGTGTCAGTCACGAACTCGGCGGCGCGGAAATCGCGCAGATCGTCCCATTCGCCATTTGAGCCTTCGGAGTCTGCCAAGGGGTGCGACAGCTTCAGGCCCGTCAGGTCCTCGGCCGTCACATCCTGAACGCGGGTGTACATGCTGTCGTCCAGCCGGGCCTTCGACATCACGTCAGCAGCCAACGCATCGGCAAGAACAAATCGATCTCCGACCTTTGCCCAGCTTTCCTCGGGCGTTCCGGTGACCTCGTAAAGGCCGTAGGCAATCCGGTCGCCAAACACGACGGCCTTGTTGGACGGGATGGTCCAGGGTGTCGTGGTCCAGATGACGACATAGGCCCCGGTCAGCGCCCTATCCGCCGGTTCGGCGACCTTGAATTTCACCCAGATCGTGAAGCTTTCCTTGTCGTGGTACTCTACCTCGGCCTCAGCCAACGCAGTCTGCTCAATCGGCGACCACATCACAGGCTTCGACCCCTGATAGAGCGTTCCGTTCATTAGAAACTTCTGGAATTCTTCCGCGATCACGCGCTCGGCGTGGAAATTCATCGTCAGGTATGGGTCATCCCAATTGCCCGTTACACCAAGCCGCTTGAACTCCTCACGTTGGATGTCGATCCAACCCTCGGCAAACTCGCGGCATTCCTGACGGAACTCCACCACGTCTACCGCGTCCTTATCGCGACCCTTCTTGCGGTACTTCTCTTCGATCTTCCACTCGATTGGGAGACCGTGACAGTCCCAACCTGGAATATACCGCGCATCCTTGCCCATCATCTGCTGGGATCGGACAACCATGTCCTTAAGGATTTTGTTCAGCGCGTGTCCGATATGCAAATGCCCGTTGGCATAGGGTGGTCCATCGTGGAGCGTGAAGGGCTCGCGGCCTTCTTTCTCGCGCAGGCGGTCATACACACCAATTTCCTGCCACCGCTCGAGCCATGCAGGCTCGCGGTTCGGCAAACCTGCGCGCATTGGGAAGTCGGTCTCCGGCAGGTTCAGGGTGTCTTTATAGTCGGGCGTATCGGCACACATGTTCTAGTGTCCTTTGGAAATCGAAACTGTCAGGTTGGGGCGGCGGAATAACTCAACGCCAAAGTCCCGGCCGCTCATCTGTCAGAGCGCCGGGCCTGTAATTCGAATGATGATCGCTAGGCCGCAAGTCATGGCACTGTGCTATAGTGGCGGCGGAAGAAGAGGTAAAGACAGGAACGCCCCACATGTACCCCGCAAAACACGTTGTGACGGAAGAGTCTGAATTCCGCAGTCTTCACCGCGCCGCGCATATATCCCAAACCGGCAAGATCATCGACCATATCGACGTAAACTGCCGCGTTTGGATCGAGCGCTCTCCGTTCCTGACGATGGCAACATACGACGCGAACGGGAACGTCGATGTTTCACCC
>CAZMRS010000638.1:0-1720 GCA_964568435.1 uncultured Boseongicola sp.
TAAGGTCTGGGTGTGAACAAAGCCCGCCATGAGGTCGAGCATGGCTTCACCTTCGCGACGCGTTACGCCTCGCGTTAAAGGGAACCGCGCTGCCCATTTTTGAAAAGTGCGGGAGGCCGCGAGAGCGAGGCAGCGTGATCTTAGTGAAGATCGTTTTGGGCGCGGCTTTGGCCCCGAGACGCCAATATCACTCACTCGGCCTACTCGCCGGGCACTGGGGGAGTTTTGCCTAGGTGCCGCGCAGGCTCCGGGATGATGCGTTCGGCTGTGGCTTGCACCATAAGAGCAAGGTTGGCTTCGCCCGGACAGCTTGGGATCGATGAGATCGCACCAGCCAGGATGTTGCGCAGGCGGCGTGTTGCGCCTTCGACCCCAAGCTCGCTCACTGCATTCGGACGTCCGTGAAGATCATCCTGGCCAGCAGGCTTGCCAAGCGCGTCGGAGTCCATGAGCGCATCGCGGAGATCATCCGCGACCTGGAAAGCTTCGCCAATGTGGGCGCCAAGTTCGACCCAAGGTTCGGGATCCTGACCGCCGGCGATTGCCCCCATCTCGGTTGCGGCCATGAAGAGGGCGCCCGTTTTAGCAAGGTGATAGGCGGACAGATTGACCTCGGTTTCACTTTCCCATCCCTGCCCCGCGCAGATACCAAAGGGCATGCCGGACCGTTTTGAGAGTGTGAGGACCAACTCGAGCGCAGCTTGTGGTTGGGTGCGCCCTGCCTTCGCGATGGTCTCGAAGGCAGAGATTATCAGGCTGTCACCTGTGAGCACCGCGAGTGGCTCGTCGTAGGCTTTGTGAACCGAAGGTTTGCCGCGACGCAGGTCGGCATCGTCAAATGCAGGCAGATCATCATGGACGAGACTGGCGCAGTGCATGATCTCGAGCGCGGCGGCCGCCGCATTGGCGAGTACTGGGTTGCCGTCTCCGCAGGCCATGGCCACGCTGAGCAGAATCGTCGGGCGAATTCTGGCGCCACCGGGTGTCACGGCATATTCTAACGCGGACGCCAAACGTGCAGGCGCTGGATCAGCACCCGCCTCGCGGATGGCGGCCATCAGTGCTGCGTCGATCCGAGCGGTCAGTGGCATGAGCATTCCTTTTGGCCAATGTCATTTATTAATGACACTACTAGTGTAAACTATACTGGACAGTTGGCTTTGTTGAGTCAACAATCAACGAATGTCGGAAAATCAGAGGCATATTGTCGTTATCGGCGCTGGCATGGGTGGCCTGGCCAGCGCTGTCAGGCTGTCTGCCTCGGGGCACCGCGTGACACTTGTCGAGGCGGCTGACACGCCAGGCGGCAAGATGCGAACGTTACCTTCGGCGGCAGGGCCTGTGGATGCTGGGCCGACAGTTGTCACGATGCGGCATCAGTTCGATCGGCTGTTTGCTTTGGCTGGTAGGTCGATGGACGAATTTGTTCGGCTGACGGCCGAACCTGTTTTGGCACGGCATTGGTGGCCGGATGGATCATCGTTGGATTTGTATTCGGATACCGAGGCAAGCGTCGCCGCAATCGGGAGATTTGCAGGTGCGCGAGAGGCTGAGGCTTTTCGTGGCTTTACAAAGCGAGCGCAGCGTTTGTTTGAAGCCTTTGAAGGACCAGTGATGGAAAGCGGGGCGCCAAAGCTGCCGACGCTCGCCGCGACAGTGATGAGTCAACCGAGGCTTTTGGGCGATCTCGGCGGGCTGCGGTCATTGGCGGGGCAGTTGC
>CAZMRS010000639.1:0-979 GCA_964568435.1 uncultured Boseongicola sp.
TTGCTCCCGAATCTCACAGGCATGGAAGATCAGGGGCAGGTCATCGACGTCGCTGTCCATGTCGGGACTCTCGGCGCTGTCATGCTCTACTTCTGGGCTGACGTCCGGCGTGTAATTCTGGGCCTGCCAAAGGTTGCTCAGAGAAAAATTGACGATCAGAATGCCTGGCTCGCTCTTTGCCTGATCGTTGCGACCCTTCCAGTTATTTTGGCCGGCCTCGTCTTTAAGCTGACAGGCCTCGACGATGCACTCCGGTCAGTTGCCGTCGTCGGCTGGATGACGTTGATTTTTGGGCTTGTACTCTACTGGGCCGATCAATTCTCACCGGCAGAAAAAACCGCCGAAAAATGGAGCCTCAAAGACGCAGTTCTGATGGGGCTCGCCCAAGTTCTCGCACTCATCCCCGGAACCTCGCGGTCCGGTATCACCATCACGGCCGCGCGTCGTCTGGGATACGCTCGTTCAGACGCCGCGCGCCTTGCCATGATAATGTCCGTACCCACGATTGCGGCCTCCGGTATTCTCCTGGGGGCTGAAGTCATCGTCACGATGGACGGTGCGGCCGCACGCGACGCAGCCATCGCCGCCGCTTTCGCATTCATCTTCGCGCTCGCCGCTCTTGCACTTATGATGCGTCTTCTGCGCAGCGTCAGCTTCACGCCGTATGTCATTTACCGCGTGATCTTGGGCGTTATTCTTCTTTGGATCGCCTACGCCTAACCTTTGAGGTTTTTGGCGCTTTCCTTCAGTGCGGCGTACTGTCCAGACGGGCGAAACATCCACAAGTAAGATGGCAGGACAGCATCCAGTGACGTTGGGTGTATCCCCAGATCCTCAAGTGTCTTCGCGCCTTCTGACACGACGTTGTCACGCGTCAGTTCTTTCAGTTGATCTGCGGTCACCGGCTGTGGCGCGAGGCCACCAGTCAAAGCTGATACGGCCCCGGTGACAGTCGCCAACATCCCACCCATCCAGAATG
>CAZMRS010000639.1:989-1716 GCA_964568435.1 uncultured Boseongicola sp.
CCTACAACAAGACGCCGCCTGCGAATGACGTCCAGCATTGTTTTGATCAAGTCGCGAAAGCGTGCAATTTCCGGCCCGCCAAGCTCGTAAACTCCGCCCGGAGCTGCGCCAGTGGCACCCATCTCCGCTGCTGCGGCTACGTCGTCGACGTAGACAGGCTGGAATTTTGTGTCTGCACCGAATAGCGGCACCATCGGCGACATGCGGGCCAGTCCAGCAAAACGATTGAAGAACGCGTCTTCCGGGCCAAACACCACAGATGGCCGCAGGATCATGGCGTTGGGCATCGAAGCGAGAACCGCCTGTTCGCCAAGGCCCTCTGTTTGCCCGTACCGGCTTGGCGCGTCTTCGCCTGCGCCGATGGAAGAAATATGAACCATGCGATCCACACCTTCCTCGGCTGCGATCCGGGCAATCCGCTCGGCACCTTCATGTTGCACGGCATCAAAGTTATTTTTGCCCTTGGCATCAAAGGTGCCCACGCAGTTTACGACCACGTCGGCACCGGTCATTACCGAACGAACGCTGTCATCATCACGGATGTTGCAGAACACAGGCTCGACCTGACCAACCACGCCATACGGTTTGACGAAATGCGCGTCATTCGGATGGCGAACCGCGACGCGGACTCGCCACCCTTGGCGCGCCATGCGCTGCGCAATGTAGCGGCCCACAAAGCCGGATCCGCCGTAGATAGTAACGAGTTGTGCCATCGCTCTCGCCCTCA
>CAZMRS010000640.1:0-1712 GCA_964568435.1 uncultured Boseongicola sp.
GACCGTGCGCAATTGATCCGAGGCTCCCCTGCACCCAGTCACCGAAGCTCTGGTAGACCGCATCAAATCCATAGAAAACAGCGTAATTCGTCGCCGTTTGCGGGCCGTCAAAGTCGTCACGTGGGAACCGCCCCGTCATACGGAGGCCGGGGCGTCCACTCGTACGGCGTTCGGTTGCTGCAGCAAAGGTCCGGTCTATTTCGCTGGACGTGCGACGCGCGGGTGATGCCAACGGCAGATCACCGAGAAACGCACCATAAAGCCGCTGCGCGCCGGGCCAAATCTTGCGGGCAAAAAAGGCCGGACTTTGTCGAAGCAGCTCGAGATGGTCGTCAAAAAACAAGTGCGGCTTGCCCTGAAAATCGAACTTGGACAGCGTTAGCGTTCGGCTCTCTAGCTGTCTCGTGTGGCGTCGCACCAATGTAGCATAATAGCTTTCGTCCGGAATCCATACGCGGCGGAAATACTTGTCGAGTCGGGCGCTGTCTGGGTCCGCTGCGAGCGCCTCAATCGTCTTGCGCGTTAGACACCACCACTGTGAACCCATGTGTGGGGTAACGCCCTCTGGCACCCGGCGCCTAAAACCCAACATGCGTTGGACCGAAACCCACGCGTCGAACAAGCGTCGCTGCCGCTTCCATGAGAATGGGAAAGTCAACGTAAACCGTTCTTCACTGAGCCCCCCTTGCGTCCAGGTGACGTCGTCAGTTGTGACGCTTTCGATAAAGTCCGTGTCGGGGTTTTGATCCAGAAACGCTTCAAGCTCGCGAAGCGGCCGGATGGGCAAGCATGAGCCCGAGATCAGATAGACATGTCGGATGTCCGGCGCGCGAGCGAGCAAGTATGCGCTAGCGCTTCGCGAAGCCTCAACCAATGACCAACATCCCCATCGACACGCAATGCGAGGGGCAAAGTGGATCAAGGGCTGCCCGGACGTCTGGCGTACAAGACCATAAAACGCACGGTCATCAGCAGACTTATCCACGTGAATCACAACCGGAGCGCCCTGCTCTGCCAGGTGCCGCGCGACTTGCCCAGCGCGGTTCAGGTTGGCATGTGCCATCATAACGAACCCGACACTCATGCCCAATTTCCTTTCGACATGAGGCCGAGCGCTTCGAGGCGCTGCCAGCCGTCAAACCTTTCTGAAACGGCTGTCCAAAGGCCGTCGTCTGGTTTCGCCTTTCTGTGGTAGGCGTCATATTCGCGGCCGCGGGCGAAATGCTGTCGCCGATCCACTTCTTCTGCTGCTTTCTCGTCGAACAGATCGAGGAACTTGGCATGCAAGAGGCAACCGGTTGCCTTTTCACCGCCAGCATCATCGTAAACCCGGTTCAAGCCGCGTGGCAGAAGCATGTGGGTCGAGCTGACGTAAGCATACTTGCGGCTCCACTTGACCAGCGGGATCTTGTTCAAAGACGGTGCTTGCTCTGGTGCATTGTCAAAGAATGCCCGCGCACGTGGACCGCCTTGAATCCACAGATTTTCGTACCGATGGTTCTTGGAGAACGTGTAATTCGCGGCGTCAAACCACGGCGCAATTTCGAAGGGGTTTTCGCCTTCGCGGTAGGGCTGGGCCGAAACCGGGCCACGTGGATACATATCAAGGAGCAGCGTGCCGAAGCTGCGAATTTCCGACTGATCGAGCCAGCCACACAGAGCAGGCAAGGGACGGGTGTCACAAAAGGGGTAAACGAGAAACTCGTCAGGAT
>CAZMRS010000641.1:0-1710 GCA_964568435.1 uncultured Boseongicola sp.
CTCGCGAGGAAAACGAGGCGCTGAAAGCTCGGCTGGATGCTTTAGAAGCGGGTGCTGCGAAAGACTGATATCAGCAGCTGACAAGCTTTGAGCGCCGCGTGTTTTTCGCGGCGCTATTATTTTGAGCTTATCCCCAACAATTTCTGGGGCTTCGGACTTATCCACCAAAAATTCTCAAATTAGAGCTTTACAGAGTCCGGCTTTAGGCACACCATATCTCGTAAGGGCGGATGGAAAATCCACCGTACCTTGAGCAGGCACCAAGCTGTGGTGGCCGCAAGAGCCCACCCAGCCAGAGCAGATGAGGCCTTTGTATGTCGCTTTCCGAGCAGTATTTTTCCACAGATGAACTCCATCCAATTGATATCGTCGAACACCTAGCTGAGCACCACGAATGGGACTTTGACAGGGTTGCCGACGATCAGATCGCCATGGCGGTCGAGGGACAGTGGAGAACGTATTCCATCACCTTAGCTTGGTCTCCCCATGACGAGACGTTGCGCCTAATTTGCACGTTTGAGATGGACCCACCGAAAGAGAAATTGGGCGATCTCTATGAAACTCTGAATGCCACAAATGACATGTGCTGGGCCGGCGCGTTTTCGTACTGGTCGATGCAAAAACTGATGGTTTGGCGCTATGGGCTTGTCCTCGCAGGTGGACAGATGGCCAGCGCAGAGCAGATCGACACAATGATCCGCGCCGCAGTTTTGTCAGCCGAGCGCTTTTACCCGGCGTTCCAGCTTGTCGCCTGGGGTAATGAGACGCCTGCTGACGCTATGAACGTCGCAATCGCAGAGGCTTACGGGACAGCCTGACGTCATTCGTTCATTACCGCTTGTTCTCCGCATGTAACCAAGTCGTTCCCCCACGGCTCGCGGATCAGGCAAAGAGACCGGGTCGCGAGCAGTGGCCCGGTTTTTTCTTTGGCCACGGGAACAGATTGCGCTGAACTTTCTTAATTTTCGTGAATCCATCGCGCGGTGCGCATGAATGCCGGTTGTCCCCGTGCTCTGATTTTCGCTATGCACTGATGAAAGCGAAGGGGGACTTCATGGATTTTGGCGATATTCCAGGGCGTGGTCTGGTGCTGCTGGGTTGCGGGAAGATGGGCGGTGCGATGCTGCAAGGATGGCTCGCGGGCGGGCTCTCGCCAAATGCCGTCTATGTGGTTGATCCCTTTGTCGGGGATTGGGTGCTGGAGACAGGTGTTCATGTGAACGCCGAGTTGCCCCCGGATCCTGCCGTCGTAGTTGTCGCCGTGAAGCCTCAGATGATGGGCGAAGCGCTACCTTCGATGGCGGCGTTTGGGAACACAGAAACCGTCTATCTTTCCATCGCTGCGGGCACCACGATCGCTGCTTTCGAGGCGGCTTTTGGCGCCAGCTCTCCGATTGTGCGGGCTATGCCAAACACACCGGCGGCGATCGGCCAAGGTATCACGGCGTATTGTGGCAACGCTCATGTGACCCAGGATCGTTTGGATCAGGCGCGTGACTTGTTGTCGGCGGTAGGCCGGACTGTGGCTCTTGAAAGCGAAGACCAGATCGACGCCGTGACAGGGGTCTCTGGGTCAGGGCCTGCCTATGTGTTCCACATGATTGAATGCATGACTGAGGCGGGGGTCGCAGAGGGTTTACCGCGTGACATGGCGACCGAATTGGCCATCGCGACTGTTGCCGGAGCAGGGGCATTGGCCTCGCAGTCCGA
>CAZMRS010000642.1:0-1708 GCA_964568435.1 uncultured Boseongicola sp.
ACAAAAGTCGTTTCTGAGAAGTTGAACTCCCTTGCCACCGCCTGAAGTTGGGATTCCTCAAGCGAAGTCGCATCAGGAATGATCGCCAGTGGGTTTCCCCCAAAGGGTGTTTTCGTGAAAACGTCGTAGACGAGATAGTCAGTCATTTAGTTGGCCTTTGGTGTTTTCTGTGGGAAAGGATGACCGGCTGCAAAGGCGTTGCAAAGGGCGAAAACTCCGATAGCTCGCTGTTGATTGGTACATCGATGGTGGACGGGGCACTACCAGGCTGCGACAAGACAGGCAGTTCTGCGCACTCAAGAAACGACACGAGGAAAAAATTGACCCCACGTGACAGGGTAGATGCATTCGGTGCCGTCGCACTTATTGGATTCTCGGCGCTGCTTGGCTTCAACCAAGTCGTCATCCGCGTCGTCAATGAGGGCTTGCAACCTGTTTTTTTCGCCGGTCTCCGTTCGTTTGGAGCCGTTTTTTGCATATGGCTTTGGTTCGTCTTACGGCGGCGCTCTGTCGGTTTGGAACGGAAGGATCTTGGCCCCGGACTTCTTATCGGGTTGTTTTTTGCCGCTGAGTTTCTGCTTTTGTTCAATGCATTGGACCTGACGACCGTCACGAGAGTGAGCGTGATTTTCTATACGATGCCGGTCTGGATGGCGCTGTTCGCGCATTTTCTGATCCCTGGAGAAACCCTGACGCGGATCAAGTTGTTCGGCCAGCTGAGTGCATTCGGGGGGGTCGTGATCGCAATTGTTTGGCGCGGTGATGGGAGCGGAGAGGCGTCTTTGCTTGGCGATATGTTGGCGCTGGCGTCTGCGTTTTGCTGGGCGGGTATCGCCTTGATTGCAAGGACCGGCCTCAAGCACACAGCGGCTGATCGTCAACTGATGTGGCAGGTTTTGGTTTCAGCGCCCATCTTATTGCTGGCCGCGCCATTTTTTGGACCATTGGTGCGTGACTTGCAGCCCATTCATCTATGGGGATTGGCGTTCCAAATCGTGATCATTGCATCGTTTGGCTATGCGCTATGGCTCTGGTTGCTGTCGATATAGCCGGCTGCAAGCGTTGCCGCGTTTAGTTTTTTGTCGCCAATATTCGGTGTGTTCTTTGGATGGGCGTTCTTAGACGAGAAACTTGGTGCGCCGATCCTCGTTGCCTTGGGGATGGTAGCCTTCGGTCTCTATTTGATAAATCGGCCAGCTCACGTGCCACAAAAAGTTTGAGGAACAACTTCTTCTTCTGAAGGCGGACGCGTCAAATCAAGCACATCGTCTTGGAGGTCGTACGGAGATAGGTAGGCCGTATTCAGGCGATGAAAAAGATTGTGGTCGCCACGTACCGCCGCTTGAATTGCCTGCTCGATCCGATGCGTTCGCGGGATGAGCGCAGGGTTGGTGGCATTGAGTTCCTCCGAAAGATCTTCCGGAGCCGCACTTTCCCGCTTGAGGCGGTCGCGCCAGTTACCTTCCCACTCATCGAAGGCTGATGGGTCAAGGAATTCGTCTCGTGCTTTTCCGTTTCCAAGTGCTCGAAAGGTATTCGTGAAGTCGGCGTTTTGGTCTTTCATGCGCTCAAGCAGATCGTGAATGAGAGTCGCGTCTTCGTCCTCCTCCGAGCGCAACCCAATCTTCTTTCTGAACTCTTCAAGCCAAACTGCTCGAAACAACTCTGGGAAGCAGTCGATTTTGGCCTGGGCATCCTCAACATTGCC
>CAZMRS010000643.1:0-1700 GCA_964568435.1 uncultured Boseongicola sp.
CGCAGAACCCAATTGAGCAAGAAGGGACCTATCCGCTGCCCGAGGCGCAATTGGACCGGTTTCTGGTGCAGATTGATGTGCCGTATCCGGATCGCGACACGGAGCGAGACATATTGCTGGCAACGACTGGGTCAGGTGAAGCGGAGTCCACTCGCGTATTCAGCCCGGAAGAACTGATGGCTGCGCAGGCTTTGGTGCGTCAGATGCCAGTCGGTGAAGCCGTAGTGGAGTTGATCCTGGATTTGGTTCGGGCGTGTCGTCCGGAAGAGCCAGGGGCCAGTGATCTGGTCCGTGAAAACGTGGGCTGGGGCCCGGGGCCGCGTGCCGCACAGGCGCTGATGCTGACGGTCCGGGCGCGGGCGTTGCTCGAAGGGCGATTGGCCCCGTCTTTGGAAGACGTGGCAGCCTTGGCGACGCCGGTTCTGACGCACCGGATGGCGCTGACTTTTGCGGCGCGTGCACGCGGTATGGAATTGAATGATGTCATCGCTCAGGTGACGGATGTTATTACCAACGGGAAAGCGGCTGCGTGAGACAACCCGCCCTCCTTCGCCAAGAGGCCGAGACGCTTGCCGGTCCGCTCCCGCCCTTGTTGGCGGCGGCGGAGCATTTGGCGGCGTCGGTTATGGCGGGGGAACATGGACGCAGACGTGTCGGGCAGGGCGATCAGTTCTGGCAGTACCGTCCAAGCCATGCGGGTGATGAGGCGCGGGCGATTGATTGGCGGCGGTCGGCGCGCTCTGACGACGGGTTGTTTGTGCGCGAGAAAGAATGGCAAGCAGCGCAATCTGTACTGCTCTGGCTCGACACCGGGCAATCGATGGAGTTTGCGTCTGCCGGTGCCGTGGGCACGAAGGCGGACGAAGCGCGCAAGTTGGCGTTGGCGCTGGCTGTTTTGCTCATTCGCGGCGGTGAGCGGGTTGGACTGACCAACGCCGGAATGCCGCCGCGCGCTGGGCAAGTGCAGTTGATGCGGCTTACGGCGTCATTGTCTGAAAGCGCGGATGCGGCTGAATATATCGCGCCCGAGTTGCGCGGCGTGCCTTCGCGGTCGCGTGCCGTGTTTATCTCGGATTTCCTTGGTGACATTTCGCCGGTTGAGACTGCGCTGACACGCGCGGCTGATCGCGGTGTGGACGGGGCGCTCGTGCAAGTGCTCGACCCCGAAGAAGAGGCGTTTCCTTTCGACGGACGCACAATCTTTGAGAGCATCGGCGGGACGATGGCCCATGAGACGCTGAAGGCGGGCGATTTGCGCGACCGGTATCTTGAGCGGATGGCCCGTCGCAAAGACGAGTTGCAGGCTTTGGCGCGGGCGACAGGATGGCAGTATTATTGCCATCACACGGACCGATCCGCTGCCAGCGCATTGCTGTGGCTCTTCAGTGCTTTGGAGCGTGTGCACTGATGTGGAGCATTGGCCCCATAGGATTTAGCGCGCCGTGGTTGCTCCTTGGCCTCTTGGCGCTGCCGATACTGTGGCTGCTTTTGCGCGCCGTGCCGCCAGCACCTATTCGTCGGCGGTTTCCCGGTGTGGCTTTGCTTTTGGGTCTGACGGATGACGAAACGCAAACCGATCGCACGCCGTGGTGGTTGTTGCTTTTAAGGATGTTGGCGGTTGCTGTTGCGATTATCGGATTTGCCGCGCCGGTTCTGAACCCGGAGAGCGAACAGGCCGGTGATGGGCCCTTGCTGATCGT
>CAZMRS010000644.1:0-1697 GCA_964568435.1 uncultured Boseongicola sp.
ACGCGAAGGTGATGTAGGTGCGATCCTTGGATGGGGCTTTGCGCCTTGGTCAGGTGGCCCATTCTCATGGCTCGACATGATCGGGGCCGAGAAAGCCGTGGAGATCTGCGACGCGCTGGCTGAGGTGCACGGTGAGCGCTTTCAAACTCCGGCGCTCTTGCGCGATTTGGCCAAGTCTGGCGAGACATTTTACGGTCGCTACGGATCTGGCCAGTCAAAAGAAGCTGCATAGTGGAAACACACGACACGTGGGGCCGCAAACAGGCCCTGCGCTTAAAGATCTTCCCGTGGGATCTTACGGCATCAGCTGTCCGCCGTTCACCTCGATGGTTTGGCCGATGATATACCCAGCCAAGTCGTCGGATGCGAGGAACAGGTAAGCCCCGACACAGTCGGACGCCACGCCTAGCCGCCCCTGCGGTACGGTCGCCAGCATCATCTCCAACTGCTCTTTTGTTGAGTAGCGCTCATGGAATGGCGTCGTAATCACCCCCGGCGCAACAGCGTTTACCCGTATACCATACCCGATCCATTCTTTGGCCATGCCTCTCGTGACATTAGACACGAAGGATTTGGATGATCCGTAAAGCCCAGCCCCACCACTGGCGCCATTCCGAGCCGCGATGGATGTCGTGTTGATTACGAAGCCACCTGACTCCTTCAGGAAAGGAAGGGCCGCCTTAGATGCCACCAGAATAGACCGGGCGTTGAGGTCCATAATCTCGTCGTAGTCTTTGTCTGTCACGTCTTCGTAAGGAATGCGCCGCACCATACCGCCTGCGTTGTTAATCAATCCCTTGAGGCCACCCAAACGCTCCGCAACATCCACGACCGCAGCACGAAGTGCCTCCGCGTCACTCGCATCTGCGCGCACAAGCTCAACGGTGCCACCAGCGGCACGTATCTCCGTCGCCAATTCCTCCGCTTTGTCCTTTGAGGAATTGTAATGCAGGCCGACTTTCGCACCCTGCTTTGCAAAGGCGCGCGCAAGTTCGGCGCCTATGCCTGTTGATGCACCCGTTATGAGAACACCAGCACCTGAAAACTCCGGTAACGAAATGTCAGAAAAGGACATTGATTATTCCTCCTACTTGCAGTGCTTGTTTGATCGCGCTTTCCAGATGCGGATCGCGTCGATCGTGTTTTGACGAAGGCTACCACCACGAAAGAAAGCCACAAGAGGCCTTCGTATCTGGCCGATGACGCAGATCGGCATCGGTTGCAAAGCAAAAAAGCCGCCCTGACCAGGGCGGCTTTGCAGCAATTCGCTACGTCCAGAAATTTAGTTCTGAGCGTAGTATTCGATGACGAGATTTGGTTCCATCTGGACCGGGTATGGCACATCGCCCAGACCCGGGGTGCGAACGAAATTCGCAACCATCTTGGAGTGATCAACCTCGAGGTAATCCGGCACATCGCGCTCGGCAAGCTGTGCAGCTTCCAGAACGATTGCCAGCTGCTTGGAGCGGTCACGCACCTCAACCACATCACCTTCTTTGACACGGTAGGACGGGATGTTGACCTTCTTGCCGTTCACCTTGACGTGGCCGTGGTTCACGAACTGACGGGCGGCAAAGATGGTCGGCACAAACTTGGCGCGGTAAACAACAGCGTCCAGACGACGTTCCAGCAGACCGATGAGGTTCTCGCCGGTGTCGCCTTTAACCCGAGCCGCCTCCGCAAAGATGCGCTTGAAC
>CAZMRS010000645.1:0-1697 GCA_964568435.1 uncultured Boseongicola sp.
ATCGCGACGCTCGATCATATGCGCAAAGGTCGCCTGACGATCAACATCATTTCCTCAGACTTCCCCGGCGAGGTTGCCGAAAGCAAGTTCCGCTATCAGCGCTCTCGCGAAGTTGTTGAGATCCTCCGCCAAGCCTGGACGCAGGACGAGATCAACCACGAGGGTGAAGTCTACAACTTCCAGAACCTCCCCACTGGTCCCGCCAAGCCGTATCAGCAAAACGGCGGCCCATTGATGTACTTCGGTGGGTACTCCCCTGCTGCGCTCGACCTCTGCGGTCAGCATTGCGACGTGTACCTGATGTGGCCCGAGCCCAAGGAGCAGCTCGCCCAGCGCATGCGCGATGTGAACGCCGTTGCCGAGAAATACGGCCGGACGCTCGATTACGGCCTTCGGGTTCACATGATCGTCCGCGACACAGAAGCTGAAGCCAAAGAGTACGCCGAGCATCTCGTCAGCAAACTTGACGATGAATACGGCAAACTGATCCGCGACCGCGCGCATGACTCGATCTCTCTCGGCGTCGCTCACCAAGCCAAGGCTCGCGAATTGGCCGACAAATTCGGCTACGTTGAACCCAACATGTGGACAGGCGTCGGTCGCGCGCGTTCTGGCTGTGGTGCCGCTCTGGTTGGCTCCACCGACCAGATCCTGACCAAGATCGAGGAATACCAGAAGATGGGCATCCGCGCCTTCATCTTCTCGGGCTACCCCCACATCGACGAATGCCAGCACTTCGGCAAACGCGTCATGCCCGAATTGAAAACCGTCTCACTACCCCATGCTTACGGACGTGTGCCGTCCGAGACCCCCGCAACGCCGCTTGGTGTTGGAGAAAGAGTATAATGAATCGCGTACAACTCACTGAAGATCTTAGCTTTTCCCGCATTGTCTACGGCATGTGGCGGCTGGATGAGGCCGATGACACCTCGCCCGAACACATCCATGCCAAGATCGAAGCATGCCTCGAGCAAGGCATCACGACCATCGACCAGGCCGACATTTACGGTCTCTACAAATCTGAAGAGCTGCTCGGCCGCGCTCTGAAAAGCTCGTCGCTGCGCGATAAAATCGAACTGGTTTCCAAGACGGACATCGTCGTGCCGTGCGATGCGTTCCCGAACGCGCGCGTAAAGCACTATGACACCTCGGCCAAGCACATCACCACGCAGGTCGAACGTTCGCTGAAGCTGATGCACACGGATCATCTCGATCTTCTATTGATCCACCGCCAGGACCCGTTCATGGATCACAATGAGACCGGAAAAGCCCTTGATAATCTTGTAGAAAGTGGCAAAGTCCGCGCTGTTGGCGTGTCGAACTTCCGCCCTTGGGATTTCTCGCTTTTGCAATCAGCCATGGACAACGATCTTGTCGTGAACCAGATCGAGCTGTCCCTGTCCTGCTTCGACGCCTTCACCAACGGCGACATCGCCTTCCTTCAGGAAAACGAAATTGCTCCAATGGCGTGGTCGCCTCTTGGAGGCGGTGGCCTAATGACTGGCGACGGCGACGTGCAGACCGTCCTCAAGCGCGTTGCAGCCGAAAGCGGTACTGATCCTGCTGCCGTGGCCACTGCGTGGCTCCTCGCCCACCCGTCCGGCATTCTGCCCGTCATGGGCACGAACAACATCGACCGCATCAAGAAATTCTCTGACGCTGAAAAAGTGCCGATGGATCGCGAGACATGGTTTGAG
>CAZMRS010000646.1:0-1689 GCA_964568435.1 uncultured Boseongicola sp.
CGACCGAAGCTATGCCCAAGTTGGTCCGCCAACCCACGCACCTCCGCACGAAACATCTGTCCTGATCGCTCGATCTCTCCCAGAGAGCCGCGAAACACCAACCGCCGTGCCTCAACATCCGTCCAGTTGACCGACCAGACCCGCACTTCGGCTCCGTCGAAGCGGCCAGCACGAATATCCTCGCTCTTGATGGCCGGATTGCTTAGCACGCCAACCGCTTCGGTATTGTCCACAGCCAACCCGGTCGTTTGCTCAAAAGCCCGCGCAGACAGCCCCGAAGACGCAGAAAACGAAATCTCTTCAAACGAAAGATCCTCGTCGTGGTCCGTAAAACCCAGCAGGACACCGTCACGGCGCGTAATCGCCCAAGCCCTGCAAACGGTCGTCGCGCAGGTTCTCAAATGCGCTGCCAACGCCTCCGCGTTCATACCCGCACCTCGATAATGGGTACGCTCGGGATGTCGCCTGCTTTGAAACTTTCGACCGATACCTGGATGGTATCCGTATCGAACCGCACCGGAACATCAAATTCAAAACCCACGGTAACGGTCGCATCAGGCTCAGGCGGCTCAACGAACTCAACGTATCCTGTTGATGTGTCGACGGTAAAATCAATTCCGTCGATCTGCAGATTGCCTTGCAACGCCACCAAGACCGTTCCTTTCACAGGTTTCGCAATCGGCCGTGTATAAGTCTGCTCTCCACTTCGATACGTCTTGGTCAACTGAAATCGAGTTGTAGCACCGTCACCCACTCCAATCGCTTGATCCGAAGCCTCCGGCGCTTCAAGAACCGCGCCTGATCGATAATCCGCCCAATCCTTCCAACGGAACCCGTAAAGCTGCCCGCGACGTGCCTCAAAGAATGCCAAAAGCGCCTCTACATCGCTCAAAGACCGCATCCCCAACCCCGCATCGTAACGGCGGCGCGAGTGAGCCCACGGGGTGTTGCGTTCCTCAAATCCGTTGGCGAGCGCAACAATGTCCGTGCGCCGCTCAGGGCCACCGGACGAACCAAAACTCAGGTTCGCCGGGAATCTGATCTCGTGAAATGACATAACTACTCCCTCACGTATTCCGCTGCCCACGCCCCAAAGCGCGCGTCATCTGCGCTGCAACCTGGCTGCGGCTCTTCTGGAAACTCTGCGCATCGGGGGTCGAGATGTTCATGACGACTGTGACAGGCCGACCACCCCCGTCCATGCGAACACCCAACTTGCCGTCCGACCCCCGACTGAGCGGCATGATCGCTTCCGGCCCGGCCTCACCCATCAGGCCGACACCTCCGCGCATTGGAAACGTTGTCGGCGATGACACAATCCCACCGGTCGCAAACGGCGTCACACGACCCTGGCTGAACGCGGACCCGTTGGCGAAAACACCTGAGAACGCCCCCGACACACTCTGCGCCAACAATCCACCAAGCTGTTGGGAAACCGGCTTTATCGCCGCTGAATAGGCGGTGTTCGCAACCGATCGTGCGACCGTGCCCAACACATCGCTCGCACGCATCCCGTCAAAAATCAGCCCATCAAAAGCACGCCGCAACCCCTTTGACAGACCCTTGGACAAAACCTCGGCGTCACGCGACGCCTCCTTAAGTTCTGCCTTCATCTTACTGACCTCGCTTGAAAAAGAAGCTGTCACGTCGCCAGCATCTGCAATCGTCGCCTCAAGACCGGCAAGCTTG
>CAZMRS010000647.1:0-1687 GCA_964568435.1 uncultured Boseongicola sp.
CCTTGGATGATACGGCACTTTGGATGACAACTCAGTTGTCTGAAGGTCTCATTTCACGTATCGCCGGTGCCACGGGGTTTGCCGCAACAGCCGCACTGGACAAAGCCGTGCAAACGCGCGCCGCACAGGCGTCAGGCTTAGCAGTACCCGACACGGTTATTCTTCCAGATGACAATGCACCCAGCCTGCCTGTAGCAGGCATTGCCCGACCATCGCGCGCCGTGGACTGCCAGAACGGAATGCTCATCAAAGCCGATGTGTGCTACCTAACCGCCGATACCAAACCCGATGATCTCGACCCAGCGATACCCTATCTCGCGCAGCCGTTAATCCGCGGGCGCGGAGAAGGTATCTTCGGTTTTGCCACCGCATCGGAGATCAGCGCCTGGTCCGCGCACCGCCGTCTGCGCATGGTGAACCCCCATGGTTCGGGAGCGTCGGCTTGTATATCCACCCCTGTTGATCCCGCTCTCAAAGGTCCGATCACAGAGTTCCTTGAGCAACTGAACTGGCGCGGACCTTTCATGATCGAGCTTCTGCGCGACGATGATGGTACACCTTGGTTTGTTGAATTGAACGGTCGCATGTGGGGCTCTATGGCACTGGCCCGCCGACAAGGTCTGGAATACCCCGCATGGAGCGTCGCGGCCGCCCTTGACCCGGGTTTTGTCCCGACGCCACCTCCACCGCCAGAGACACCCGTCAGTGTGCGCCACTTTGGGCGAGATCTCCTGCATTTGGCCTTCGTACTACGTGGGCCAAAAGGCGCGTTCCACCGCAGGACCTGGCCCCGGCTTCTCGACAGTTTAGGCCCCGTTATGAAACCCGGAAAAGCAAACGGGTTTTACAACTATGACCCGGCTCACCCCGGCTATTTTCTTCGTGACGCGCTCTGGACAGTACGTCGTACGCTCTTCAGGTAACGGGTATGCGCGTCGTTTTGCATTGCCATTCCACCTGGTCCTATGACGGCCATTGGTCGCTTGATGCGATTGCCCGGCTTTACGGACGGTTCGATGTCGATGCCGTGATGATGAGCGAACATGACACAGGATTTGAACCAGCGCGGTTTGGCGAATATCGAGCTTCCTGCGCAGCAGCCTCCACGGCCAACTGCACCTTGATCCCCGGTATTGAGTATTCCAGCCCCGACAATGACATCCACATCTTGACCTGGGGTATGGAGCATTTTCTGGCCGAGCATCGCCCGGTATCAGAAACTCTGAAAGCGGTCACCAAGGCAGGCGGTGTTGCCGTCTTTGCGCACCCCGCACGCCGCAATGCAGCCGAGGCTTATGACCCAAGTTGGACGCCCGATCTCTCAGGCATCGAGCTCTGGAACCGCAAAACCGATGGAATTGCCCCGGGTGACAAAGCTGCACAGCTCCTTAGCGAAACCGGATTGCCCGCGACTGTGGGGCAGGATTTTCATCGGCTCAATCAGCTTTATCCGCTGACCATGACACTCCCTCGTCCAAAAGGTGATCTGGAGGCTGGCCTCGTTGCTGCCCTCAAGGCCGGGGAGATGCGGCCTGAGGCGTTTCGACGTCCGATATATGATGCTTCAGGTCAGCTCAACCGCACGGCCCATGACCGCGCCGAAGCATTGCGCCGTCGCCTGCGCGATCTTCGCAACCGTTTTCGCGGTCACTAAGCACCTAGTTTGTCCCGCAAGCCGAACGCATTT
>CAZMRS010000648.1:0-1684 GCA_964568435.1 uncultured Boseongicola sp.
TAGCGGGTGAGGTTTTGGTTGCGACGGCATCCAACTTTGTTTCGGCGGCCGAAGAGCTCGCTGCAACCTTTCAAGAAAGATCGGAGCATACGGTTGTTATCTCTCATGGATCGACCGGTGCGCTTTATGCGCAGATCGTTTCGGGGGCGCCGTTTGATGTGTTTTTGTCCGCAGACGCGGCGCGGCCAGGTGCTTTGGTTGATGCAGGCCTCACGCGGGACAGGGCGACATACGCGCTGGGGCGGTTGGTTCTAGTGTCCCGAGAGCCGGTGGACTTGGCCGATGCATCGTCTGCGTTCGAAGGCGCGCGAGTGGCTTTGGCTGACCCAATGGTGGCGCCTTACGGATCGGCGGCGGTGGCTGCGATGGAGAACCTTCGGCTGGACACAGGGACGTTTCAGCCATTGCTTGTGACGAATGTCGGTCAGGTCGCCACTCTGTTTGTCACCGGAAATGCCGATTTGGCGTTTCTTGCGGAAGGCCAGGTTCCCTTGTTGGGGGACGCGGAGGTCACCGCGTTGGATGGTCGGTATTCTCCTATTCGTCAGGACGCCGCTTTGCTGGTACGGTCAGACGGAAATGATGCGGCAGATGCATTCTGGACATTCCTGGCATCAGAGGAGGCTCGGAAGATCATCGCCGCAAACGGATACGATCTGTCGGAATGAGTGTTTGGCCTGCAATATGGCTGACGGCGCAACTTGCGTTTGTCACGACAGTTTTGCTTTTGGCGATCTCATTGCCCTTGGCGTGGTGGTTGACGACGACGCGGTCGCGTATCCGTCCGTTCGTTGAAACGGTGACGACTTTGCCGCTTGTATTACCGCCAACCGTCCTGGGCTTTTATCTTTTGATTTTGTTGAGTCCTTCGTCGGCGTTCGGTGGCTTTTGGCTGAGTGTAACTGGCCAGAGCCTGACGTTTTCTTTCACCGGGCTGGTGATTGCGTCGCTCGTTTATTCGCTCCCGTTTGCCGTACAGCCTTTGCAGACTGCGTTTGCATCAGTGCCGTCCGCCACGATCGACGCGGCGCGCACGTTGGGTGCATCGCCGAGAGACGCATTCTTGACCATCTCGCTCCCGTTGGCGCGACGTGGATTTTTGACGGCTGCGGTCCTTACGTTTGCGCATACGGTGGGCGAGTTTGGCGTTGTATTGATGGTGGGCGGGAATATCCCCGGGCGTACGCGCGTGATATCGATTGAGATATTCACGGCTGTCGAGACGCTGGATTACGCAACGGCGCACGCTCTGTCGCTTGGGCTTTTGGCGTTTTCTTTTGGTGTCTTGTTCCTGGTCTACGCATTCAACCGACGTGGAGGTGTGCGCGTTGCCTGACCGGTTGCACTTTCGGTTGACGTTAAAGCGAGACGTCCGCTTCATGTTGGATGCTGAGGAAAGTCTTCCGATGGCGGGGGTGACCGGCATTACCGGGCCGTCCGGCAGCGGTAAGACGTCGTTGCTGCGCGCTTTGGCTGGTCTGGATCGTGAGGTCGCAGGCGAGCGCTTAATTCGGTTCTGCAATACGGATTGGGATGGGCCGGGAGTGGCGGTTCCACCGCAGGATCGGCGGGTGGGGTTTGTTTTTCAGGAGCCGCATCTGTTCCCGCATCTGACAGTAGCTGGAAACATCGGATACGGTGCGCGGCGGCGGGACGTGCAGTCCTTTGATGCTATCGTTGAAGC
>CAZMRS010000649.1:0-1683 GCA_964568435.1 uncultured Boseongicola sp.
GAGCGCACGGGCATACTGGGACGCCGGCGTGCGGATGTAGTTGAAACCAACCATGTTCACGGCGCCGGACGCCTCAGCGGCTGCTGCCATAGCGGTTGCGTCTTCAATGGACGCCCCAAGCGGTTTCTCGCAAAACACAGGCTTCCCCAGCGAGAACGCAAGTTCTGCCGCGGCCCGGTGAGTTTGCTGCGGCGAGGCGATCACCACAGCTTCAACCGCTGGATCCCGCACAAGCTCTTCCCAGTCTTCTGCAGCCCGGGCAAATCCGAATTCTTTGCGGTAACGCTCGGCAGAGGCCTTGGAAGAAGCGGCAACCATTTCAAGGCGCGGCCGCAGCCGTGTGTTGAACACAGCCCCCACAGCAGAATGGGCCACGGCGTGCGCCTTGCCCATGTATCCGCCGCCGATGATGCCTACTCCGATGTCCGTCATGGCTTCCCCTCCAAAAACAGATTGCAACCGGTTGCAACACGCGTATCCTTTGATCGAGGAAGGCGTCAAGTTGATTGCGACACGGCGCGAAAAAATTTGATACTCTCGGGGAGGACTTATCCGATGAGCGACCAGACCGTCCGCCTGACAACGGCTCAGGCGATCATTCGCTATCTGAACGCGCAATTCATTGAAATTGATGGAGAACGTCTGCGCGTTTGCGGGGGGGGATTTGGCATTTTTGGCCACGGAAACGTGACCTGTCTGGGCGAAGCTCTTTATGACCATCGCGAGACGTTGCCGCTTTATCGCGGGCAGAATGAGCAGGGCATGGGATTCGCGGCCGCGGCCTACGCGAAGTACCACCTGCGCCGCCGTTTCATGTTTTGCACAGCGTCCGCTGGTCCCGGCACGGCCAACCTTCTGACGGCAGCAGCTTTGGCCCATGCGAACCGTCTACCGATGCTGATGCTGTGCGGGGATACATTCCTGACCCGCCTGCCCGACCCTGTGCTTCAACAACTTGAGCACTTCGGCAACCCGGCTCTTGGATTGAACGACGGGTTTCAGGCGGTCTCTCGGTATTGGGATCGCATCACGCATCCGGCGCAGGTGATTCAGTCGCTGCCTGCCGCTCTTGCGACAATGCTTGATCCCGCCGACTGCGGACCCGCGTTCATTGGCTTACCGCAGGATGTTCAGGGCTGGGCCTATGACTATCCGGTGTCGTTTTTTGAGGAGAAAACGCATCGCATTCGGCGTGTGACGCCAGATGCGGACGAAGTGGCAGACGCCGTTGCCCTTCTCAAGTCAGCAGAGCGACCTGTGATGATCGCCGGCGGCGGCGTTCAGTACTCTAGCGCAGTCGACGAGATGACAGCCTTTGCCGAAGCGCACGACATTCCGGTGATCGAGACAATTGCCGGGCGCGCGAACCTCGTTAACGATCACGCGCTGAACATCGGTCCCGTCGGCGTGACCGGGTCTGACAGCGCAAACGCCGTCGCTGAGACGGCGGACGTTATCCTGTCGGTTGGATGTCGCCTGCAGGACTTCACAACCGGTTCCTGGACCGCCTTCGCCAAAGACGCCCGCTTGATTTCGCTAAACGCCGCGCGCCATGACGCGGGCAAGCACAAGTCTTTGCCGGTCGTTGGCGATGCAAAGCTGGGCTTGAGCCTACTTGCAGAGGCGATGGGCGACTATAAAGCGCCCACCACCTGGGTTCAGTTCGCCAAAGACGAACGCACA
>CAZMRS010000650.1:0-1682 GCA_964568435.1 uncultured Boseongicola sp.
GAAAACACCGCAGCCGCCTTTTTGCGCGATCAGGTTTCGGGATCCGGTGCCGCCATTACCGAAGTGTTCATTATGGATGCCCAAGGCCTGAACGTGGCCGCCAGCGATATGACGTCAGACTACTGGCAAGGGGACGAGGCGAAGCACAGCGAAACTTACGGTGCTGGCCCGGATGGCTTCCACATTTCGGAGATTGAATTCGACGATAGCACGCAGCGCTATCAGGCGCAGGTCTCGTTCACTCTGGTTGATCCTGCAACGGGCTCCGCCATCGGTGCCGTGACCGTCGGTGTCGACGCAGAAAGCCTCATGTAAGCTGCGGATGGTCAGTATGAACGCTCAAACAAAACGGCCTAAATCTCACAAGATGCGTGTCTCTATCTTGGTCAAAAGCCTCACTATTGTCGCGGCAGCCACTCTTCTGGTTGCGGGCGTACTGACGATAAAGGCAGATCAAACGGTCAGAGCAGTTTCACACGGAGGTCTTGTGAAGCTGGCGCATGATGTAACAAGACTGACGGCCACCCAGCTTGAAGGGGCCGTTCGGTTCGGCAAAGCAGATATTGTTGATGGCGTTCTGCAAAATCTAATCGAAGACCATTCTGAAAAAATTGAAACCATCCTGGTTGTAAACGCGGAAGGAGACGTGGTTTCGCAGGTTGGTTTACCCCCCAGCGAGAATCTCAGAACATTAGCCACAACGTCAAAGCTTACTGGTCAACTGGAGCGGACCGGCGATCAACTCTGGGTCGCCGTACCGATCGGGCAATCGGCACAAGGCGGCGCTATGGGTGCACTGGCAATCCGCTGGACCCATGATGCGGCGGCGGCGGCCTTGTCGTCTGCACGCATGGCGAAACTCTGGACGGCGGGCATGGTGTTCGTCGCGGCCCTCGCAGCATCAGGGTTGTTCTTTAAGTTTTCCATCGCATCCCCTGTTGGCGCCATTGCGCGCCGTACATCAGATATGGCGGCCGGCGACCTGGAAAGCAGTGTCAAAGGACAAAACCGTCGAGACGAGCTAGGACTTCTTGCAAGCGAACTGGACGCGTTGAGACTGCAGCTTGGCCAAGCTGAGGCGCAGACGCGGGACGCAAAGTTTCAAAGCGCGGGTTTTCTCGGGTCATCTGCTGCTCTCGTGATGACGACGTCCGAATACACCATCACACATGCAAACCCGGCGTTCCTTCAGTTCATCAAAAACGCGGCAGACCATCTTTTGGTGGACAAGAGTACCTCGCCAGATGAACTCTTCGGCCAGACTCTTACAGAGTCTATTCACGGCTTTGACGAGGTCGTGGCGCGAAATAGCGGCAACAATGATCCGTTTGTTTCTGAACTCCGCTTCGGTGCAAGCGTCTTTCAGGTTGAAGTAAACAGCGTCAACGGCAGCGACGGGAGCGCGATTGGTTACATTTTCGAGTGGAGCGATGTGACGGCCTCAAGACGCAACCAGGCTGTTTTGGACGCATTGGAAAATGGTCAGCTGACCGCAGATTTTGACGGGAATGGCGTGCTGATCGGCGTGGGCGAAACCATGCGATCCAAGTTTCCCGGACTAGAAGGCGAGATAGGGACACTGGCTCTCTCGTCTTTCATTGAGGCAGAGACCCACTCATTTTCATCGCATGCAATCGAAGAAAGCATTTTTGATAAGTTCACTGTAACCTTCAAGGGCCAGA
>CAZMRS010000651.1:0-1681 GCA_964568435.1 uncultured Boseongicola sp.
TTGAAGGCGATAGCCCAAAGACTGATCAAGGTCACTTTTTTCGTCCACGCCGTCTGCGAGTTCGCTCAACGAAATATGGCGGCCAAAAGTCACTCCGGCCACGCCAAAGCGCCCAGCCTTCCCGCGAAAGCGCCGCCACAAATATCGGAGTGTAAAACGCACACCCTCTGGTGCAGACGCTCTGAAACGCCGGCGTCCGGACCGACCTGCCGCCACCAGCACGCGGTCTTCGACGACACGATCATAGTTTAGGGACACCGGCACGAAGACCACGTCTTTGCCGCCTTCACGCCATCCCTGCACGATGTAACTCAGAATCCCTAATTTCGGCGGCCCGACACGACCGTCCCGACTAAGACCCCCTTCCGGAAACACGGCCTGTGTAACCCCGGCTTCAGTCGCCTTTTTAACGTATGACGCAAGAACCTTCCGGTACAATTCAGTGTGGGATTTCCGGCGTATAAAGTAAGCACCCATTGCCCGAACAATGCGGCTGAGAGGCCAAACCTGGGCCCATTCGCCAGCCGCGTAGCTGAGAGCTGACTTGTCGCCCGCCAGATAGGTCACCAACACATAGTCAAAGTTGGAGCGATGATTTATCACGAAGACGACTGCCGTATCGCGGTCCACCTTGGTCAGTTCATCGGCATCTACGTGATTCAAACGTACGTCGAAAAGAAGGTTGGACAGCCAGCGCGTAACGCGAACCGCAAAACCGAAGTACGCCGTTGCGCTGAACGACGGAACGATCTCACGCGCGTAACGATGAGCTTTTTCAAACGCGACGTCTTCGCGGACCCCTTGGGACTCTGCATACTCAGTCACAGCGCGTATTACTTCGGGGTCATAAATGACCCTCTGGATCATATCCTGGCGGCGCAACAGTTTGAACGGCTGTATAGGGTGCTCCAAACGCTTGTTCAGCTCATTGACCAAGCGCTCGGCGCGACGTCGAAAATACCATCTGACAGATGGGAAAAGCAGGTGCGTTGATGCCGTCACTGCCGCAAAAAGCAGGATCAGGGTCAGGAGCCAAACCGGTATCGTGACGAGATCAAACATTCCGGCGAACCTGTCAGCCTTTTGGGGCTAAGTCCATGCGATCCGCGGGGATTCGCCTGATATCATCGCACCATTGTGGACCTTTGGTTCGGCGATAAGTTCGCACGGACAATTTGGCCCAAAACCTGTGCAAATGCGTCCTATTTTGGAGCATTTCGCCGCAACGCAGCGAATTGACACTGATATATAATTGCTATAATCAGTCGTAAATCGCAACTTTATTGCGAGCAATATTGAGGACTGTTGCAGATGTCGCAAACGCAGAAAGATCGCCCTTGGCTTTTTAGGACCTATGCCGGTCATTCCACGGCGACTGCGTCGAATGCCCTGTACCGAAGTAATCTCGCAAAGGGCCAAACCGGTCTCTCGGTTGCTTTCGATCTGCCGACTCAAACTGGCTATGACAGCGATCATCGGTTGGCACGTGGTGAAGTCGGAAAAGTGGGTGTTCCGGTGGCACACCTTGGTGACATGCGGACGCTGTTCAAAGACATCCCGCTGGATCAGATGAACACATCGATGACGATCAATGCCACCGCGCCGTGGCTGCTTGCTCTGTACGTTGCCGTGGCCGAGGAACAAGGTGCCGACGTCTCAAAACTTCAGGGCACGGTCCAGA
>CAZMRS010000652.1:0-1676 GCA_964568435.1 uncultured Boseongicola sp.
AAGCTGTCCTTGAGGCGATTGGGTCACGCCACGGCCTTCCAGCTGTTTGTTCAACTGGCTGCGGAACTTCAACAACACATCAAGCTGAATATCACGCCGCAGGTAGAAGTGCGGGATCGTCTGTTTGGCCTCTGTCAGGCGTGCCGCAATCGTTTTGCGCATGCCGTCGAGTTTGAGCTCTTCGTACTCGCGACCTTCGTACATCCGCAGCACCTGTTCGGTACTCGGGCCCGCAGGCGCAGCAGCAGCAGCGGATGGCGCGGCGGCTTTGGCTGCAGGCGCTGCGGCGGCAGCAGCAGCTGGCGCACTGGCGGTTGCGTTTTCAACATCGGCTTTCACGATCCGGCCTTTCGGTCCAGAGCCCTTGATCTGGCTCAGGTCGAGACCCTTGTCCTTGGCAATCCGGCGCGCAAGCGGCGAAGCAAAGATGCGGTTGCCATCAGCCGCAACGGGTGCAGCAGGGGCAGGTGCGGCGGCAGGCGCAGGGCCCGGTGCTGCCTCTTCCTTTGCCGGAGCTTCTTCAGCGGCTGCCGGGGCAGGGGCGGCGCTTGCCGTTCCAATGTCGTCGGCACTTTCGCCATCTTCCAGCAGAACCGCGATCGGTGTGTTAACCGCCACGTTTTCAGACCCCTCAGGAACCAGAATTTTCCCGACCGTTCCTTCATCGACGGCCTCGAATTCCATGGTCGCCTTGTCGGTCTCGATCTCGGCCAGAAGGTCGCCCGACGACACGGTGTCGCCTTCCTTCACAAGCCATTTCGCCAACGTGCCTTCCTCCATCGTGGGAGAGAGCGCGGGCATGAGAATTTCGGTCGGCATCAGGTGTCCTCCGCAAGTGTGATCCGGTCGAACGGCGCTTTCGGGGCCACTCCGGATTGTCTTTGTCGTAGCGCGGCCTCGACAGCCGCAGAATTCTTTTCAAGCCAGGCATAAACTTCGCCATGCCCCGGGCGACGATTGATCCCCAGTGCCTCCATGACCATGCCTTCCGGCAGGAAGCCGTTGATCTCGACCCCGTCAACGGGGGTCGAGATCCGATAGGCTTCTCGGATCATATCGACACCGTGAACCTGCATCTTACTTGTACGTCACCGCTTTGACGGCATCGATGACTTCTTTGGTCGACGTCAGCGCGAGCCTCTCAAGGTTGGCCGCGTATGGCATCGGCACATCCTTACCGGTGCAGGCCACAACAGGTGCGTCGAGGTAATCAAACGCTTCGCGCATGATCTCTGCCCCGATATGGTCGGACATTGACGCAACCGGCCAGCCTTCCTCAACCGTGACACAGCGGTTCGTTTTCTGAACCGAACGTACGACCGTTTCGATATCCAGCGGACGCAGCGTGCGCATATCTATGACTTCCGCCGAAATGCCTTCTTTCGCCAGCTCATCCGCCGCTTCAAGGGCGTAGCTCATGCCGATGCCCCATGACACGATGGTCACGTCGTCACCTTCGCGCCAGATGCGGGCTTTGCCGAATGGAATGGTGAAGTCATCCAGTTTTGGCACATCAAACGATTTGCCGTAGAGGATCTCGTTTTCGAGGAACACGACCGGGTTGTCGTTGCGAATGGCTGACTTCAACAAGCCTTTGGCATCCGCTGCCGAGTATGGCTGCACGACATAAAGACCCGGAACGCTTGAATACCAAGCCGCGTAGTCTTGTGAGTGCT
>CAZMRS010000653.1:0-1675 GCA_964568435.1 uncultured Boseongicola sp.
TGAAGCCATGGCAGCGGCCGTAGACGCGCCTGCGCCCGAGCGTTCTGCTTATTCGATCACACCGCTGAAACCTGATCTGTCCAGAAAAGGTCGGCAGTGGATCGACTTTCAGCACGACGTCACGCTGAAGGACGTCGCCCTGGCGCATCGCGAAAACATGGTCTCGGTCGAGCATCTTAAACGGTATACGACCCTTGGCATGGCCGGTGATCAGGGCAAGACGTCCAATATCGCGGGACTGTCGGCCATGGCCGAACTCAAGGGTCAGACGATTCCTGAAGTTGGTACGACAACCTTCCGCCCGCCCTTTGTACCTGTGCCGCTTGAAGCCTACCGGGGTGCAAAGCGCGATCGCCAAATGCAACCGCTCAAACGCCTCGCACTTGAATCTGAGCATCGTGCGCTGGATGCGGCCTTTGGTGAATACGGCGGCTGGTTGCGCCCGGCTTGGTATAGCGAAGGAGGCGAGGCCGCGGCTGTGCAACGCGAATGCAAAACCGCCCGAGAGGCTGCTGCGATCATGGACGGGTCAGCCCTTGGAACCATCGAAGTCATTGGCCCAGATGCCCGCGCATTCGTGAATTTCATTTACTACAACGCGATGTCGAACCTGAAACCGGGCAAGATCCGCTATGGCTTCATGTTGACCGAGAGCGGTTTGGTTTTCGACGATGGGGTCATGGCCTGCGTCGACGATACACGCTTCATCATTTCGTGTTCGTCCTCGCATGCAGATGCGGTGATGGCGCATCTGGAGCATTGGCGACAGGACTCGTTCAATCCCAAGCGCGTTCATATCCATGACGCGACCGCAAACTGGTCGACAGTCACCATTGCCGGTCCCAAAGCGGCTGCGATCGTCGAAGAACTGGACGTGCTCGAGGACATGGCGGAGTTTCCGCACATGTCGTTCCGCTTCGGGCGCTTCGAAGGCGAAGAAGCCAGAGTGGCACGGATCAGCTTCACTGGGGATACGAGCTACGAGATCTCGGTACGCAACACCGTCGTTGCGAAGCTTTGGCGAAAAGTGCTCGAGATCGGCAAAACGTATGGCGCTGGTCCGGTCGGCGCTGAAGCCTTGACCGTCCTGCGCGCTGAGAAAGGCTACATCCTTGTCGGCAAGGACACCGACGGGGAAACCATGCCGCACGATCTTGGGTTCGCGGCCCCCCGCGTAAAGAAAATATCCGCCTTTGTGGGTAACCGAAGCCTCCACACGGCGAAAGCCAACGAACAGAACCGCAAAAACCTTGTGGGCCTGACCGTACCAGACGGCGAGCCGATGTTGCCGATTGGTGCGCATATCGTGGAAGAGAGAGACGGCAACCGGCGCTCCGTGGGCTATGTTACGACAAGTCATAACAGCCCGACACTGAAACGACCGATTGCGCTAGCGCTTGTTGAAGGTGGTCGGGCCGCAATGGGCGGCGCGGTCAAAATCTGGCTCCTTGGTCGGTCCCGCGAGGCGATAATCTCGACCGCCTGCGCTTTTGACCCAGAAGGAGCGCGGATTGATGCGTGATGATCGCCACAAGTGGCCGCTCGCATTGGGTACGGAAAGGCCCGATATTGTCCAAAAGAATATCGCGCTTCGCATCGTCCCTATCCTTCGGCAAACGGTCATCAGTGGAGACATCGCAGACTGCTTAGAGATCAGCGGTTCCGCGTCTGCAAT
>CAZMRS010000654.1:0-1668 GCA_964568435.1 uncultured Boseongicola sp.
CTCCTGGGCACCACTTCCCCAACTAATTGATATAGAATTTGCATGTTTAAGCAGTTTTGCTGTTTATGAGGCCCCTTTTTTGGTCCCTAGTAGATCTCGAAGCACATCGCGTTGGATCCCACATCGGCAATTATGTCGCGAACAGCGTGTTGTTTTTCAATGGTAATCGTCCGCTCCGCAGACAAAATGGAAGTTCATATGTCACATAAGTTGCTGAGATTGCCTCGGTTAAGAGGCCAGAAAGTAACGCGAGTGAATGGGTAGCAAAGCCGCCCCGATAGAGCGCGCTCTCCTTCCGACCTTGCCTTGCTCGATGCGGAAGTCTTCGATTCCTGTCAGGTCGAGCTGCGTGTAATTTCTACGGATAGCATCTGTGAGGCGGCGGCAAACCTCAGTCGGCATAGCTCCGTCTATCATTATTGCTTCGATATCGACCACTGAGGCAATCGATGCGCAGCAAATTGCGAGGTAATGACCATTCGTTTCGATCCAAGGAACCAATGCCTCTTCGATGGACGACCAGTCGTCGTCCATATTGCGTAGCTCCAGTGGATCTCGACCTGCTTTGCGCAGGTGTGCCTCAAGGGAATAGAGCGAGCTCACATTCAGGAGTTGCGTTGTTCCGCCTTTGCCATCTGGCACCGGGAGCGGACCGAGAGCGGTCCCGTTTCTTGAGCGCCCCGAAATGATATTACCGTTCATCACTAGGCCCCCTCCGACAAAGGCGCCCACAAATATGTATGCAAAATCGGTGAACTCGCTCCCTCGACCAATCAGCAGTTCCGAGATACATGCGGAAGTTGCGTCGTTTTCGGGGTATGTCTCCAAACCGGTAAGTCTCGTTATTTCGGCACCAATGTCGAATGACTGCCACTCACGCATTTCTTCTGCTGGAGCCTGGACCGCTTCCAACCACTCCCAAATTCGGTTTGGTTGCGCGATACCAATGCCGGCAAGGTTGGCGCGGCTGCCGGATCTGTGCCTGAAAATCTGTTCGATTGAGGACTGCAAAAAGTCCATGACATCATTGATGGCCGGATAGGCATATGATGTCGATACGGCGTCGATCTGGACTCCCTTAAAGTCAATTAACGTCAGTTCAGCGGCGCGACGGCCAATACTCAGACCGAGAGAAAGCACACCTTCGGGATTGAGCGCCATGGGGATCGAAGGCTTGCCCACTTTGCCTTTGACAGCTTTGCCGCGCCTTAGAAGGTTATCGGCCTCCAAAGAGCGGATGATGTTCGAGACTGTCTGAGCCGAGAGCCCGGATCGCCGAGCAATTTCGGCACTTGGCATTTCGCCGTACCGTCGGATGAACGATAAGATGAGGCGGGCGTTTTGATCTCGCAAACCAGTCTGGTTCGCAGCCCCTCGCGGCACTTTTATCAGCGATTCATCTATCTGCACAGCAGGCTCCCTAGCCAGACCATGCCTGCAGCCTCACATCAAGTCAATTTATAAATCACTTTTATTTATTTATTGACGAAACAAAAATCAGCGGCTTTACTGCATATGTTCCGACTCAGGTCGGCAACAAAAACTTGGGAGGAAATTATGAAAAAGATTCTGATTGGAGCGGCGGTCGCGTCGCTCGCAACTGCTGGTACAGCTATGGCTGGCGGTCACGCAACTTCGGTGTGCCTGATCACAAAAACGGAGACAAAC
>CAZMRS010000655.1:0-1643 GCA_964568435.1 uncultured Boseongicola sp.
AAATTGACTCACCGAGAAACTGATCGTGTATCCGGAATTTTCCGTAGCAGTTTCACTGTTTTGAGCGACTTTTGCTTGGAACGTACCGATTTGGCCAGGAAGGATAACTACGTTTCTATCGCCATAAAGCTCCAAGTATCGCTCTGTCCAAGCATCCTCAACCACCTCTTCCAGGGTGAAAATTATGGGGTACTTGGGTTCTTGATTGAAAACTTCAAACTCAATGAAGCCATTGTCGCAAGTCGAATTCAGGCTGTAGCTGACCTCGTAGTTGATGAAATTCGAACTCGATATCGCAATCTGCCAAATGGGCACGATCAAAAGAAAAGCCGACCCTAAGCCGCCCCATCGTAGGACGAAGCGTTTCCAGTTGGATTGAATTATTCCACAGTGACCGCATCTTGCGGCTCCTAATGGAATTTCAAATCGACACTCCGTACACAGTAGTATTTTGCTCAAATTTCGTGCTCCGTTGAAAGGCAAGGGTTGGGAGAAGTGTCTTCGTGGCGCAATATATGATAATTTCTCTACCGCGTCATGATTAGCCGCGCGGACAACTATTCAATGGCTGCTCTTGAAACGCTGCGCCGCATCGCCTCCTAAAGGAACGGATGACCGCTATGGGCCGGATGCGAACATGCAGAGAACATCCGAAACGAGCCCATATTGGCCGAAACTGCGTTTAGCACCAATGTCCGGTCTTGAAACGGCCAAAAAAGCTTTCCGACTCCAAACGACAACCTTTAGTTGGGTTCGGGCTACAACGCGGCAATAAGGTGTCGCCCACACAAAATCCACTGTCGACATGCGGAACCTCGGCAAGTCATGCCCTAAGAATGGGTTCAAGCGACAAGCTTCATAAGCTGATGAATATTTCTGTATAGTAGATAAGAAAATGTTCCTTGAACTGAGAAAAAAACCAATAGTCCAATAGAGAATCGAAACCAATGCGGCCTAAAGAGCTGGAAGAAATTAGCTAGCAATACGAGTGTGATTGATAACTTAACAAAGTCGGAAATGATTTTCACGGCACGTAAGTTTTGAACCGTGTTGTCTTGAGGGTCAGTTCCGACGAAAAGCAGGCCGAAAGCGATGACCATGCCTGCGAGGAATGCGCTGAAGCCAAAAACTGTTACCGGCAATGAAAAATAATACTCTGTCTTAAGCGGTAGGACAAATGACTTTGACCAGACCATTTGGGCCAAGGAGATCGAAATTGCTGGTCCAATCAGAGTTGCCGCGACCAAGAGATCGCCCTGAATTGGAGTGCCAAAAGCCGCTAAGAATTCTAGTGCTTCAGACATCGACCCTAATCGAGCCTCAAGACGCTCGGCATAGAACTGCAAATACAACCGATACATCGCACTTCCCCACAACAGTGAAGAAAATGCAGCCTCCGAATTTAGTTCTTTTTCATACTGATAGAAGCTGAACGGTTTGAACAGGAACTTGCCCAATAACGACGGAGCCGCGAAAATGACTCCTAGTATTTTCCAAAAGAAAACAACCATGTTTTGTCTCGTACAGCTTAATCGGAGTTGAACGTATCTGGCGGCGAGCCGATGCACTACCAAGATAACGAAAAAATACTCGATGGAGCGGGCGTTTGCCCAACGCGTTTAGCAAACTCGAAATTCAAAAAG
>CAZMRS010000656.1:0-1641 GCA_964568435.1 uncultured Boseongicola sp.
CGTCACGCGCTAAAAGGGATTGTGTTTCAAGGCGTTGCAGAGCTTCGCGGATGGGCGTTCGTGACACCCCAAAGCGCTCTGCCAATTCGCTTTCAACCAAGCGATCTCCTGGGCGATATGTTCCAACATCGATGGCCTGCAAGATCATTTGATAGGCATCTTTCTGCCCCGTGCGCGCATCGGCCATATCTGAATAGTCCCGGTCTTTACTTCGTTTTTCGACACTAGGCAGTACGCGGCGCCCGATCAAGCATCGTCGATTGCCAACAGCACACCACTTAAGTATTTGCGTCTTATGATTTCCGCCGCATTCGATCACGTACGGACCTGGGTTTTTGACCTAGACAACACGCTCTACCCGCCCGAGGCACGGCTCTTCGATCAAATCGAGGTCAAAATGACGGCGTGGGTTTCCGAGACCCTCAACGTCACGAGTTCAGAGGCTGATCGCCTTAGAAGGCACTACTGGGAAAAGTATGGGACGACGCTCGCCGGGTTGATGGAGGAACATGGAGCGGATCCTCGGCCCTATCTTGTGGATGTGCACGACATCTCGCTCGATCATCTGGAAATCGACGCAGACCTTTTCTCTGCTATCAGAACCCTGCCAGGAAGACGGATCGTCTATACAAACGGGTCCGAACCCTACGCGCGCCGCGTCCTCGCCGCCCGCGGATTAGAAAGCGCGTTTGACGCTGTCTACGGCGTCGAACATGCCGAATTTCGCCCTAAGCCCGAGCGCCAAGCCTTTGAAAGTGTTTTCAAAAAAGACGGTTTGAACCCATCGACCGCCGCCATGTTTGAAGACGAGCCGAGAAACCTGGCGGCCCCATTCGAGATGGGGATGCGCACGACGCATGTCGCTTCACAGGCCACAGACCACGACTTCATCCATCACCACACTGACAACCTGACTGACTTCCTGTCGCAGATCACTGCTTAGTGCTTTCCGGTATCCGCCGCAGCACCTAGATTAACGCTTATGGACCGCCGTGACGTAGACATATTCATTTCGGGTGGCGGCATAGCCGGCCTGACAGCTGCAGCTGCATATGCGCATGAAGGCTTGAGCGTCGTCGTGGCAGACCCGGCGAAGCCACCATCGTCCGCATCAAAGCAGGGTGCTGATCTGCGATCCACCGCATTCCTTGGACCATCGCGGGAGCTCTTTGAAAGCATTGGCCTTTGGGACCCACTGGCACCGCTGGCGCAACCCCTTGACGCCCTGCGTGTTATCGACTGCCAAGGACAACCTCCGGAGCCCAGGACGGATCGTACATTCCAACCCGCTGATCTGGGCGAGGAGAGTTTCGGTTGGAACCTCCCAAATTGGCTGACCCGGAAGACATTGGCGGACGCGCTGGCATCGGCTCCCAATGTTGAGCTGTTATTAGGTGTCGGGTTTGCAAACCTCCTTACACGAGAAAAGGAAGCCATCGTAACGCTTTCCAACGGGGACCAGATTCGGGCGCGCCTCGCCGTTGCTGCGGATGGTCGTGCCAGCCCCCTGAGGGCCGCTTCCGAAATCGGCGTAAAAACAAAGCGATACGGTCAGAAAGCCTTGGCCTTTATCGTTGCGCACAAAAACCCGCACGAGAACGTCTCGACCGAGCTGTACCTTTCTGGCGGTGCGTTTACGAC
>CAZMRS010000657.1:0-1635 GCA_964568435.1 uncultured Boseongicola sp.
TAGACAACTTCATCAGACACGTGAGCACTGGTTACAAGCGTGGCCCCAAAACCGAACGTCGTGATCTCTTCATTGTCCCCGTAAAGGCCTTGGGAAATACGGGCGGTTCTGTAATACGGAAACTCGCCCAGAAGCTGGTCGATGCCTGGTCCCGAGAGATCGACTAATTTCATTCCGCAAGACAATGCGCTTGCTACACGGCTTGATGGGTGCCGGGTCGCAAAGCCCAAGGCATCTAAGTTTCCGTTGCAGGAATTGGCTTGTAGTGTTCTGCTCTCACAATTGTCTTTGTGACACTTGCAATCCTGATCCGGACATCCCTCTTCACAAGGATTGCACGCTTGCACAAAATTTTCATTGTCAAATGGCGGAATGCTTTGAGGAAGAACTAGCCTTCCTCCCTTGTCATATACCTCGTCTAGAGAGGCAAATTCAGGTCCGACCAGCATCGTGAATGGTTCCGGATATAGCGAGAACACCGATCTCAAGTCTTCGAAAGGTCCAAATTCTGCAAACCGAGCTTGCCCCGTGTAAGCGTCGTACTGTCTGTCGGATTGAGCGAACCCGAACTCCAGTTCTCCATCCCGTATCGTGGCGATGTTGTAATTTGAGCCTCCTGTCGATTCCACCGAACACCGCACACCGTGATCTTGTCGGCCTTGGTTTATCATCTTACAGATTGCCGCTCCGGAAGGATAATACCCGCCGGTCACGCTTCCTGTACCAATAGAAATGAGTTCTTGCTGAGCGCCACCACTGCTCACTGAGAAAAAAAGCGAAATGAAAGCGAAGAAAATAGCTCGGCTGGTCTTCATAACGAACTCCTTGATTATTGGTCTAGGCCACTTGGGTAAGTTGATCTCCACAGCTTCAGTAGTGAACCAGCGGTCCAAAAGGATGCACTTCAGCCAACTCGACCTACACCCTCCGGCGGGGCGGCTAAATCAACTACTGGTCGCCATTCGGAATTTCGGTTTGCTCGGCATTGGGTTTCGCTACGGCCGCAAAGTCTTGTGGATCGAGACCGAAAGCCGATTGAAGAAATAGAAATAGAAATCCAAGCGATAAACCTAAGATAATTACACCCGTGACCGCCGAAGTAAGTTGCAACTTTTGAAAACTTAAAACGAGTTCTGTTTGCTGCTTCGCGACAGATTGAGCTTCCTCAGCTGTATTGATCTCGACATCTCTTAAGGCCGCAAGGTTCTCCTCAGCATCCTTAGGCGCATTTAGGGATGCAACCACTTCGCGATAAGAGAGGAAAACGCCAAGACCTGTCACCGCGACGACCAATGCCAAAACGACGGTTGAGGCAAACAGTTGCCAAGAAAGAGCGGATCGCGCTCGAGCGCGTAACTTTTGTTCATGATCATAGTAGTCGATCCAGCTTTGATTGTACCGCTCAACGACAGAGGTAAACGACTCCGAGGAGTTTGCGGAAATACGAACGCCTGCATTTGTCACTTGAGCGCGCAAAGCGTCGTTCTCGGCGCTGACCGCTTGTAGCCGTTTGAGCGCTTCTTCAAGAGCTCTAGAGCTCCTTTCTTCTGCCGACACCTCACTGCCTTCAAACGTTGTTGCTGAACCGGAAACACCATTTTGGGCCAGCACTTCCTTTGCAAAGATAATGTGAGA
>CAZMRS010000658.1:0-1631 GCA_964568435.1 uncultured Boseongicola sp.
CGGCCGAATTCAGCAACGTCGTCTACGCCGAGACCGTCGAAGCCGATGTCGCCGATACCAGCAACAGACTGCAGAGCGTCGTCAGGGTCGCCAACGACGATCTTACCCCATGAACCGGAGATGTATACTTCCCAGTTGTCAACAGCAGGAGCGCCAATGGAAGCAGTGTCGCCGTTGCTGTCAGTTACCGTGCCTACAGCGTCGAGCAATGTGTAGTCGAAGCCAAAGCCCAGGCCACCGTCGGTTTCACCCGAACCAGCAAAAGTAACTTCAATCGAGTTGTTGATTTGGATGTCGGAGCCAGGAGCGCCGGAATCAGAAACCCACATATCGGCAGCGCCGCCGACAGAAACGCCGGAGTGAGCTTCAGCGAATGCAACACCTGCGCTCAGAACCAGAGCGGATGTGCCAAGAAGAACCTTTTTCATCTTTTTTCCCTCGTGTGTAAAAGGTGCGTCTCAATTCGGTCGCACCGAACTGATTGGTATCGTATGTCTCTCCGCCGTGATGAGATTGCAAGCTTAGGGGGGCGCTGCAATCCAGACTCAAATGGGATGGTGCAGCTTTGCCACAGTCGCTTTTGCCGACTCTGCCATTAGTATCGGGCAAAAGCGCTTGAGACACTGAGTTTGCTCAGTTACTCATGCTCGGAAACTCAAAGGGATCAAGGTCATGGCCGTATTGGAACGAATTGTCGCAGGCAAAACCGTCGCCATGATCGCCACACTGTTTCTGTTGGCGGGCTGCGGCGCATTTAGCAATGTCTTCGACGGCGACAACACAACCCCCGAATCGCTTCAGGAAGAACCCGAGCGTGGAACCATCTGGGATCTCTTCGGCAACCGCGACGATCCGAACACCACGATTGAGGTCAACAAGTACATCTGGAACGCTACATTTGATGTGCTCGACTTCCTGCCAATCCAATCCGCTGACCCCTTTTCTGGCGTCATTGTTACCGGCTATGGCACCCCCCCCGGCGGAGGAACGGCTTATCGCGCAACCGTCTTCATTCGCGATCCGGCACTTGAAGCGCGCTCGCTCAACCTCGCGTTGGCAACGCGTTCAGGCCCGGTTCCAACCGAAACCGTGCGTGCGGTCGAAGACGCCATCCTGACACGCGCGCGGCAGCTTCGCATTCGCGACATCAACCTATAGACCTTCGATACGCACCCGATTAAGACGCTGGCCGGGTCACCACGCCCGGCCATTTCATTTGCAAGAGACGAATACCATGTCCGCCTACGACACAAAAACCATCGAACCGAAATGGCAAAAGGCCTGGGAAAACGCGGGCACCTTCGTCGCCACCAAGGAAGGCGGCAAGCCAAAGTACTACGTGCTTGAGATGTTCCCATATCCTTCGGGCCGCATCCACATCGGCCACGTGCGCAACTACACGATGGGCGACGTCATCGCGCGGTATAAACTGTCGACAGGCCACAACGTTCTGCACCCTATGGGCTTTGACGCCTTCGGGATGCCTGCCGAAAACGCCGCCATGGCCTCGAACGGTCATCCAAAGACGTGGACCTACGACAACATCGACACCATGGTCGCCCAAATGAAGCCGCTCGGCTTCGGTCTCGATTGGTCGCGCATGTTCGTCACCTGCGATCCTGAATACTACG
>CAZMRS010000659.1:0-1626 GCA_964568435.1 uncultured Boseongicola sp.
CGTCTTTACGCGGGCTGCATCACGGCGAACCGAACGCATACGCGCAGTATTTTCCAACTGGCCGGTGGCCTGCTGGAAACGGAGGTTGAAGGCCTCTTTCTTCAGATTTGCCAGCTCATCACGAAGCTGATCGGGAGTTTTCTCCCGCAGTTCATTGGCGTCCATCGCCTATCTTCCTTTTTCAACATCACCGGAGAGCCGCTAAAAGCGTCACCCTGATTCCGGTGGAGTGGACAACAGAGCGGGCGTATAGGGGGGATTAATCCATGTGGCAAGGGGTTTCTTGCCGTTTTCTCAGAAGCGTGGGCTCAGAGCTAAGCTAACGCGACGCCCCGCAAAAATACATCTACATTCGCCGTCGACCACCGATGCCGATAATCGGCGTCAGCAGCAACATCGAGGCCGGATGTTTTCTTAATCCACGGCATGAACTGGACCTGGCTGATGACACGGTCAAGTAGGAAGCCCGAGATCATCGAGGTATCCACACTTTCACGAATGAGGCCGTCCGATTTGGCAGTTTCAAGAAACGACACCAAAGTCGCCTGATACCGAACCAAAGTCGACAACTCCGGCTGTTCCCTTAACACCACCATTAGAATGTCGCGCGCCTCTATGCAGGCTTCCAGCGTCGTCTCAAACACGAGCGCCATCCGCGCCTCAAGATCATCCGCTGAGACGGCAGGTGTCGCCAGCAGCCGCAAGGGCACTGCGTAAACGCGCGCGTCGAACCGCTCCGCGATAGCCTCAAGCAGCCCGTCTTTATTGCCGAAGTAATGGTGGATCATGTTGATCCCAGTGCCCGCCTCTTTGCAGATCTCACGCACCGAAACACCGTCAAAGCTTTTGGCGGCGAACAATCTTGCCGCCGCCAGAATAAGCCTTTCCCGCGCTGGTTGATCGCTTTTGCTCTCGGATGACTCCGCCGCTTCGATCTTCGTCTTTGCCATCTCAACCATGACCATTCAGTCCAATTGTCTGAGACACTACCCAGCCACGGGCTGCGCCTCAACCACGCGCATCTGCCGCGACGCCGCTGACTGGATTTGAGGAATGAAGCTCGCGATCGTCTTCCGGAACTGGCCCCGCAGAACAGGCAGCATTGGCGACATCCACCAGGCAACCTTGATCGTCAGTGTGTTCACAGCCTTTGTCCGTCCATTGCCAGCATCATGGATTGACCACTCGCTGTTCACCAACCGCATGAAACCCGGCAGCCCAGAAACGATGTCAAAAGCAAACGTCCGGTTCGCGCTGTCAAACTTGGTGATCCGCTCCTGAATTGTGCCCGAGGCAGCTGGCGTCGGCTTTAACTCGCACGTCCGTAAAGCCCCTTCTCTTACTGGGCCATCAAGCGAAGACGCGATCACGGTGTCCGACCATTCCCCGATGTCGCCAAAGCGCTCGCCCATCAGATCCCAGACCGCCTCGGCCGATGCGTCAATCATGTGCTCCGATACAACTTTCATTTCTCTTCTCCGCAAAATGTATTTGATGTTTATTTAAATGTATCATTTGTTACATTTTGTCAAGCACAAGCCAGAACAACCTCGCAAAGGCCTTACACACAACAAAAAATGCGGAACCAAATGGTCCCGCACTAAGCTTCGAAAAAGTACCGAATGC
>CAZMRS010000660.1:0-1625 GCA_964568435.1 uncultured Boseongicola sp.
TGTGGAAACCGATGGCCCCTTTCGTGACGAACGCGGCAAGCGCCTGACGGACTTTTATGCCAAAGCGCCCCATGATCCGTTTCCATCGTAAGCAAAGCGGACCACCACACATTCACCCTTTCAAAAATACCTGAGACGCGACCGACCCGTTACGTGTTCAGCCGTCCACCCGACCCCGACGATCTCCGCGCAAGTTGGCGTAAAGCACATGGTTCCGCCACCGCCCATCGATCTGCAAGTACGACTGCGCAACACCTTCGTATTTGTACCCGCACTTCTCCAAAAGCCCGCGTGACGCTTTGTTTTCCGGCAGACACGCGCTCTCCAAACGGCTAAGATCAAGCACTTCAAACGCATGATGCACCATGGCTGTCAACGCCTCGCGCATATAGCCCTCGCGCGCATGTGGTGCTCCAATCCAATACCCAATTGTGCCCGCCTGAGCGGGACCGCGCCGGATATTGTCGAGCGTGATTGCGCCGATCAATCGCCCATCCTCCCGGCGCTCCAGAAACATCGGCAACGCCGTCCCTTGCGCGATGGAACGGTTCGCCCAATAGACGCGGTTCACGAAAGACTTGCGCGACAGATGATCTCTGGCCCAGCTTGGCTCCCAAGGTGCCAGAAACTCCCGGCTTTGCTCGCGAAGCGCGGCCCAGTGGCGGAAGTCGGCATGGACGGGCGGCCTGAGGATCATCCGTCCGGTGTCAATCCGGACCTTCCGCCCGAACTTCAGCATTACGCAGCCAACCGGCCCGCCAAGGCCTCCTGCGCGGGCGCTCCCGAGACCGGGCCATACAGCGCCAGAGCCGTCTGCGCCCGCTCCACCATCGAAGCCGCAAAGGCCTTCGCATCGCCCGTGGTCACCGCGTCAATCAACTCGACAGTCTCCTCGAGCGGCGGCACCCGATCCCAAATTGAGATCATCCGAGCCAACCGTTCAGCACGGCTCGACGGGCTTTCCAGCCCCATGAGCATCCCGGCTTTCATCTGCGCCCTTGCGCGAGCAATCTCTTCCGGGCTCAGGTCATCGGCCGCGCGCTTCAGCTCATCCACCGTCAGGTTCACAAGGCCTTCGATGTCGTCCGCGCCGGTCCCGGCATAGATCGTCATTAACCCGCTATCAGCATAGGCCCCGGTCTGGGCGAAAATCGTGTAGCACAGCCCGCGTTTCTCCCGAGCCTCCTGGAACAGCCGCGAAGACATGCCCCCACCCAAAACAGTCGAGAAAATCTGCGCCGTGTAGATCGCCGGGTCGCGATAGCCTGGCGTTTCAAAAGCCAAGGCAAAATGCGCCTGCTCCAAATCCTTCTCAACCCGCCGCTCACCACCATGGAACCGTGCGGGATCCGTCGTGCCACCATTATGCGCCGCCAGATGCCCGAATGCCTTTTCAGCCGCCCGCACGATGTCGTCGTGATCGACAGCACCCGCAGCCGACACGATGATATTGCCGGGCGCATAGCGCTCCTGAACAAAACCGGCCAAATCCGGCACACCAAACGACGACACCTTTTCTGACGGTCCCAAGATCGTCCGCCCCAAAGGCTGATCCGGAAACGCCGTCTCCATCGGACCATCAGCATCCGACAAACGGTCGATCTCACGAAAGAAGATGTACGAAG
>CAZMRS010000661.1:0-1621 GCA_964568435.1 uncultured Boseongicola sp.
ACCGAGCGATGCAAATCCACGCATACGACGCGCCTGCCACTGTTGCCGGGCAGGGAACCTTGATGCGCGAGTGGGAAAGTCAGGGCTTTGACGCTGACACAGTCCTGATTGCGGTCGGAGGTGGCGGGTTATTGGCCGGGCAACTGGCCTGGATCAAAGAAGCCGCGCGCCCTCAGGCCCGCGTGGTGGCCGTCGAACCCGAAACCTGTCCGACGCTTTGGGTCACGACAGACGGAGGCGGCCCGCGCGATGTAGACGTCAGCGGAGTTGCAGCAAATGCGCTGGGCGCAAGGCGCATCGGTCAGATGTGCTACGATCTAGTCGTCGAAACCGGGCCTATTTGCGTAACGGTGACCGATGACGCGATCCTCAAGGCGCAACGTTCTATTTGGGAGAACTTGCGCCAATGGGTCGAACCGGCCGGGGCTGCGGCGCTCGCTGCGTTGACCTCAGGAGCGTACGAACCCGCGCCAGACGAGAAGCTCGCCGTATTGATTTGCGGGGCAAATCCGGCACCAGGTCCCTTCGACTGATTGCCCTTCGCGGCGACCCGCGCTACATGGCGCGGCAACAGATGACCAAGGGGAAGCCAGATGTCTAACGCCCAGCTTGAAGCCGCCATTGAAAGCGCGTGGGAAACCCGCGACCAGATCACGCCTGCCACAACCGGCGAAACCCGCGAAGCGATCGAGGATACGCTGAATGCGCTTGATTCCGGCAGCCTTCGCGTGGCCGAGAAGATGGAGAGCGGCGATTGGCACGTAAACCAATGGGCCAAGAAGGCTGTTTTGCTCGGTTTCCGTCTGAAGGACATGGAACAACAAGGCGGTTCTGCACAGGGCGGGTCCTGGTGGGACAAAGTCGACAGCAAGTGGAAAGACTGGGGCGACAATGAATGGGGCGCGGCTGGGTTTCGCGCTGTTCCAAACTGCGTCGTGCGCAAATCTGCTTATATTGCACCGGGTGTCGTGTTGATGCCGTCGTTCGTGAACCTTGGGGCTTACGTTGATAGCGGCACAATGGTGGATACCTGGGCGACCGTCGGATCCTGTGCGCAGATCGGCAAGAACGTACACCTCTCAGGTGGTGTCGGGATTGGTGGCGTGCTCGAGCCGATGCAAGCAGGTCCGACCATAATCGAGGACAATTGCTTTATCGGAGCACGCTCCGAAGTTGTCGAAGGCTGCATCGTGCGCGAGGGCTCTGTCCTTGGCATGGGTGTCTTTATCGGCAAATCGACCAAGATTGTGGATCGCGACACCGGCGAAGTGACGTACGGCGAGGTTCCGCCTTATTCGGTCGTGGTTGCAGGATCGATGCCGTCGAAAAACAATATCAACCTCTATTGCGCTGTGATCGTGAAGCGCGTGGACGAAAAAACGCGCTCGAAAACCGGTATCAACGAGCTTTTGCGCGACTGACCCAAAGGCGCGCCCGTTCCGGGCGCATTCGACTTTCGAGTTTTGGAGGGGGTAGTCTACCCCCTTTTTGCCTTTTCAGGCAAATTCACCCCCGAGAGTATTTTCGCCAGAAAGAAGGCAAAAATGACCGTTTAATTGCCCCGGCTCCGCCCTCATGAGGCCATGTGGCATGGTTAATATGTCTTTATGTTTACGAGTTC
>CAZMRS010000662.1:0-1620 GCA_964568435.1 uncultured Boseongicola sp.
GACGGTTGCAGGCCCCCACCCCTACCCTGCTATGGTCCGCGATTTCCAAGCGATCATTGGCAAGGAAGCTAAAGAGCAGATGATGGCCGCCGAGGGTCGCCTGCCAGATACGATCATCGCAGCGATTGGCGGCGGGTCGAACGCGATGGGGCTGTTCTTCCCGTTCCTCGACGACAAGGAAGTTTCAATTATCGGCGTCGAAGCTGGCGGCAAAGGCGTGAACGCCAAGATGGAGCACTGCGCGTCTCTGACAGGCGGTCGCCCGGGCGTCCTCCATGGCAACCGGACCTACCTTTTGCAGGATGACGATGGCCAGATCTTGGAAGGCTTCAGTATTTCTGCTGGTCTGGATTATCCAGGGATTGGGCCCGAGCACTCATGGCTGCACGACATCGGTCGCGCCCAATACGTCGCCATTACGGACAATGAAGCGCTTGAAGCCTTTAAGCTCTGCTGTGAAATGGAGGGCATCATCCCGGCACTTGAGCCAAGCCATGCGCTTGCACACGTCATGAAGATTGCTCCGGAACTTCCGTCAGATCACATCATTTGCATGAACATGTGCGGTCGTGGCGACAAGGACATCTTCACCGTTGCCAGAGCGCTCGGCGTCGATATGGAGCAGTCGGGCTAACCGTCTAATCTTCGATTGCGTGGGCCATCAGCACGTCGAGCGGCACGATGTCCAGCGTCCTTGAATGTGTGGCTTCCAAACGGATCAGCGGGGCTGCACCCTCTTCCGCGGCTTGCAAAAATCTTGATGCGCACAGGCACCAACGATCGCCGGGTTTCAGACCAGGGAACATGAATTCTGGGCGCGGTGTCGACAGGTCGTTTCCCACGTACTTTGAGTAGGCCAGGAACTCGGCCGTTAACACGGCGCAAACGGTGTGCACACCTGTGTCTTCAGCGCATGTGTTGCACGCACCATCGCGAAAGAAACCAGTGACCGGAGACTTGGAGCAAGATTCAAGCGGTTCGCCCAAAACATTGACTGACGGGTCTTTTTTCATTGTTTGGCTCCCTTAGCGAGAAAACTAGTGCCCCCTAGAGCCCCGTCCAGTTCACCCACCGGCCATGGAAGTCCGCACGTGCGATTTCTTTGGTTTCTCCATCGGGCCACATTGTAAGCGTAACTAAAGCCCCGTCGCCGCCGTCGGCTTCCATAGACAGGTGAACCAGCGGCTTTTCGCGGGTGGCCTGCCTTGCGGCGCTCGATATCGCCTGATGGCCCATCTCGCTGGTCGCTTGGGGAAAGTATTGCCACGCAATAGTGTGAAAGAGGAAGCGGCCAACTGTTGCGGGATTCGCAAGCTCCTTTTTCAGCCAATGCCCCGCGTCGCTTCGTGTCATCTCAGGTGGATTTTCCTGAGCGATGCCAATGGCAGCTTTTGTGCGCTCGATCCGGTCGGGTTGGTCCGACCAAAGGTAGGACAATAACCGCAAACGATCCGTCTCATCACATGGGTTCAACGGGTTCAAATCAACGCCCGCACGACGGTTGATGTTGGGGAGTATGATCGGGGGCATCCCGCCTGACCACTCAGGAGCGATTTCTACCGCGGAGGCTGGATCTCCGAGTATTGCATTCGGCAGCTCGAGCCGAAACTTGTCTGCAAA
>CAZMRS010000663.1:0-1600 GCA_964568435.1 uncultured Boseongicola sp.
ATTATGTCAGGCATGCGGGCGGCAATTGCCGATGGTGTGTTTGATGCTTGGGAAGCCGATTTTCACGCTCAACGCGCTTTAGGCGACATCGAGCTTGTGTGAACCGGGATTGCGACCGCGTCGTCCATGAACGAAACATAGGCGCGCTGCCAGGCGCGGCCTTGCACGCGCGCCGCGATGCGACCGTCGTCTGCGTAGGTGCGAAGCCGGTCCCGAAGGCCAATGCGAGTGCCGCGTCGCACGCGACCATGGAGCAGGCGGCTGACGCCTACGCCAAAGCCGACGACGATAATCGCGTTTAACAGAGGATTGGCGATGATGACATCGCCCACGTCCGGGGCGTGAAAGGCAAATGCTGCGACGCCCAAACGGGAGATTGCGATGGCCTCAAGCATGAAACGGAAAGATGGAGCCACCAGACAGATAACCGTCGCGGTAAAGCCTATGAGGCTTGCATAAATGAGTCCGATTGCGAAAGGACCGGGCAGGCCAGCGATCTGAATGTCGATATGATCGTAAAAGAGCATACCCGCGACAAACGCCAAAAGCGTGACGAAGTAAATCCGCCGTCTTTCCTGGTAAAATGCCTGTTTCAGCCCTGCGAGCATTGGTTTCCCGAGACGCGAGTTCGTTGACTCAACCACGTAAAGACAAACTAAGCCGAAATTAGGGCCGATCACTGAATTTTGTGTTAATACGAAACAGACGGCGGATTATCGCTGCTTCGTTGGTGGTTTGATTATTTTTCCCACAAATCACGATGTGTGTTTGCCGTGAGAGTTTGCCTTTGTCTGAAAGGCTTGTTCGACAAATTGAGGCGCTCAATGCACGACGTGGACAATTAAGTGGTTGAAGCCCGGGGGCAGACCCCCACATATAGTAGCCATGATCGGAGAGGCGTGACGTTGCCGCGTGTCGGGACCTGCACCTCTTGCCAAGAATAAGGACATCCAAATGACCGTATCTTTTGAAGACTCCTTCCCGGTCCTGCCGCTACGCGACATCGTCGTGTTCCCGCATATGATCGTGCCGCTGTTTGTCGGGCGTGAAAAATCGGTGCGTGCGCTGGAAGAAGTCATGCAGGACGACAAACAAATCCTGCTGTCGAGCCAGATTGACCCCGCGATTGACGACCCGTCCATTGACGGCATTTTTCGCGTGGGTGTGCTGGCCAACGTATTGCAATTGCTCAAGCTGCCTGACGGCACTGTAAAAGTGCTGGTCGAAGGCCGTGCCCGTGTGAAAATCACGGATTTCGTGGAGAACGAGGCGTATTTTGAAGCCTTCGCCGAACCGCTGAGCGAAGAAATGGGCGATGAAGCGTCCGTTGAAGCTTTGGTGCGTTCTGTCGCCGAAGAGTTCGAGCGCTACGCAAAAGTAAAGAAGAATATCCCTGAAGAGGCGTTGGCTCAGGTGAGCGAGACACGGGAAGCGGCGAAACTGGCTGACCTTGTGTCGGGTCATCTCGGTGTTGAGGTCGATCAGAAGCAGAACCTTCTGGAAAAGCTTGTAGTCGCCGAGCGGCTTGAAGCCGTTTTCGGGCTGATGCAGGGCGAAATGTCCGTGCTTCAGGTCGAAAAGAAGATCAAGACCCGCGTCA
>CAZMRS010000664.1:0-1597 GCA_964568435.1 uncultured Boseongicola sp.
GGTTGGCGCGGGCAGGCGCCTCGCCAACCCGGTCAGGTCCGGAAGGAAGCAGCCGCAACGAGCCCCGCTTGGGTCGTGTTCAGCCTCTCACCCACACAAGCAATCGGAGGATTCATGGATACCCAGTTCTGCCTCCGGGCCGAGAGCGTCTGACGCCTCACCAGCCCGATGATGGTCTCGCGCGCCAAACCGGCGGGCGCTGTTCTATTGCTTGTAAGGGCACTTTATCATGACTTCATTTGAATTGGCTGACCTTGGATGGTCGCCACACTTTGCGCGTCAGGACATTCCGGATGGCGCACATCCCCTTCGTATCACGGCGGTCCACCGTGATCGGCTTGAGGCGATCTCGACAAAAGGGCCAGCTTGGCTTTTGACGCCGGATGAAACCGGGCTTTACGCGCCCGGTGACTGGGTACTTGCGGATCAGGGTCGCGTCACACAACGGCTGGAGCGGCAAAGCCTTTTGAAACGCGGGTCGGCCGCGGACGAGGCACGGCCGCAATTGCTGGCGGCGAATGTCGGTACCTTGGGTATCGTTTCCTCGTGCAACGCCGACTTCAACATCGCGCGGCTTGAGCGTTACCTGGTTCTGGCCACCGATGCCGGTTGTCTACCTTTGATTATTCTTACCAAAGCTGACCAGACAGACTCCCCCGAGACCTATGTTCGTGACGCCGAGCGCCTATCGCCATTGGTGACAGCGATTGCGATTGATGCGACCGATCCTTTGGAGGTCGCGAGACTGGAAGCTTGGTGTCGCAATGGCGAGACGCTCGCTCTCCTTGGATCATCCGGTGTTGGGAAAACCACGCTGAGGAATGCGTTGACCGGAGAGTCGGCGGCGACACAGGGCATTCGCGAAGACGACGCGAAAGGTCGGCACACGACGACATCACGTGCCTTGGTTCGTACGCGCTCGGGCGGATGGTTGTTGGATACACCGGGTATGCGGTCGCTGTCGCTGACGGACGTGTCAGACGGGATTGAGACCATTTTCGAGGATATCGAAGTGCTCGCGGACGCTTGCCGGTTCTCCGACTGTCAACACGACACCGAGCCCGGATGCGCCGTATCTCAGGCCTTGGACGACGGTACACTTGACCGGGACCGTCTGAAGCGGTGGCGCAAGTTAAAATCAGAAGAACGCAGAAACTCGGAAACGCTTGCGGAATCGCGGGCCCGGGACAAAGGGTTCGGCAAGATGGTGAAAGGCGCGATGGCTCAGAAACGGCGGGATCGCGGCGGTTAACCGGCGGCGCGCGCCCACAAGACAACTGCAACAATCGCCAATATGTGAAGAAGCGCGATGGCCAGTGGAATGAGGGACATCGTGCGCACACCGCTGCCTTTGGGCCAATCACGCCCTATCGCGAAAGTAGCGATAGACAGCACCCCCGCGATGCCTTGCCAGCCGAGGTAGGTCATAACCCGATTGGCACCGCGGACGAAGCCATCGCCGGTGGGTGCGGTCGTGGCAAATGCAACGAAAGCATACACAAATGCGATGATCCAAAGCGCGAGGAGACCTGTCAGAAGCAGACGGCGGGAATCGCTCGGTGTACTCACTGTTTCGACCTCAGCAGATCGAACATTG
>CAZMRS010000665.1:0-1591 GCA_964568435.1 uncultured Boseongicola sp.
GAGTTCTTCAGCTGCCTGAGCACGCGCGGCACCCAAAGCGTCGGCGGCCGCATCGTATCGCGCTTCCGCGTCTTCAGCAGCCGCTTGCAGCGCCTTGAGTTCATCGGCTCCGCCGTCCAAGGCACGCAGTTTTCCAGACAATTCTTCGGTCAATGTAACCAAGTCATCCGGCACGACACCGTGCTTACGCGCAAGTCCGCGAATAGCGAACAAACGTTCCTCGACACGTTCCAACTCGCCGGGGTCGAAATCAAGTGCATCGAGCGCACGGGCAACGCCATCCTCGGCCTCGCCAAGCTCGACCACGGCACGTTCTAAGGCGGTGAGTGGCTCGTCCAGAGCACCTTCCGCCTTTTCAGCGGCACTCTCCAACCAACGCGATGCATCGCGCATCATGCCTTCCGCACCATCTGACCCAAGCGCCGTATGGGCACGCGCGATATCCTCACGGATCTTCTCGGCTGACTGCATCATGCGACGTTGCGCATCCAGCGCTGCATCTTCGCCCGGCTGCGGATCCAGTGTCGTTAGCTCCGCGACCGTGTGGCGAAGGAACTCCTCCTCGTCAGCCAAGGTAGCTGCCGCCGCCTCGGCCTCAGCAAAAGCAGCGCGGGCACCCTGAAGATCGCGCCATGCTGCGCGTGTTCGAGCAACGTCGTCTTCAAGATCGCCGAAGGCGTCTAGCAACTGCCGATGTCCCGAGGCGTTCAAAAGCCCCCGGTCATCGTTTTGCCCATGAAGTTCAAGCAGTGTGTCCGACAGCGCCCTCAAGATATCGCCCGATGCGCGACGGTCATTGATCCAGGCCGTTTTGCGCCCGTCCCGCGAGTTTACGCGGCGCAGGATCAGTGTGTCCTCTGCCGGAAGCCCTGCCTCTCGTAAGACCTCTCGTGCCGGATGGTCCGCAGACAGCTCAAACTCGGCCACCACTTCACCCTGCTCGGCGCCCTCACGCACGAGCTCAGCGCGACCGCGCCAGCCAAGCACAAATCCCAAGGAATCCAAAAGGATAGACTTGCCTGCGCCGGTTTCCCCGGTCAGCACATTCAATCCCGGTTCAAGCGCCAGCTCCAACCGGTCGATAATCAGCATGTCCCGGATGTCGAGACTTCTCAGCATGGTGTCAGAGCCATTCGCCGCGGACGACTTGCCGCCAGATCGACGACAACCAGCTGTCTCCAGCCGCTTCCGGTCTCAGTCCCTGCCCGGTCAGAAGAGCAAAGCTGTCCTCATACCAAACCGTCGACTGAAAGTTGTAGCCAAGGATCGCCCCGGCCGTTTGAGCTTCTTCAGTCAAGCCCAGCGAAAGATAGGCTTCCACCAAGCGGTGCAAAGCCTCAGGCGTGTGCGTCGTCGTTTGAAAATCTTCGACAACCACGCGGAACCGGTTCACGGCGGCCACATAATGCCCGCGCTTCAGATAATAACGTCCGACTTCCATTTCCTTTGCGCCGAGGTGGTCAAATGCCAGATCGAACTTCAGGATAGCAGAGCGCGCGTATTCACTGTCAGGATACCGCTCGATAACTTCGCGCAGCGACTGAAGCGCCTGAAATGTCAGCCCCTGATCGCGGCCTACGTCATCGATCTG
>CAZMRS010000666.1:0-1589 GCA_964568435.1 uncultured Boseongicola sp.
TAACAGACTTACCGGAGACTGCGTATTTGGAGCCACGGTCGGTGAGGACGTTTTCGAAGGTCTGCAATGGATCAGCCGAAGAGACGGTCGCCCTGTTCGTCGATCACTTGCTTGGCTTTGAAGACCGAAGCGTCGGTGGCGGTGTCCGCGTCGCCGTAGGTGTCGGCGCGGATCACGTGCTGTTGTTTGGTTTCGCCGTCGATCTCTTTTTCGACAAGGGCACCGATGCGGTAGCCACCCGCCCCTTTCTCTGGGTTCGGGGTGATTTTGTAGCCTTTGTAGTCTTCCGATTGGGCGGTTTTGGCAGCGGCGGCACCTCCGCCGAAGAGTTTTTTCAGAAGGGACATGGGGTCTCCTTTTGGTTTTTAGGTTTGGCGAAGAGAGTAGCGAAAACGGTAGCAGGGGCAACCTAGCGCCTAAACTAGTGCGGTCGCTCCCCGGCGCATCCATTGCGCGAATGCGTCTTCCGATACTTCTGAAGCTGCGAGGCCTTCCATCATGAAGAGGCCTTCAGCCGGGTCGGGCCGGAAAGCGTATCCATTCAGGCGCAGAAATGTAGCGGCAGCCACGAACGCTGTGCGTTTGTTGCCGTCGATGAATGCATGTGCCTTGCAGATGCCGAAGGCGTACGATGCAGCCAAGTCGAAAGCGTCTGGTGTTCCATACTCCGCGAGGTTTCGCGGGCGGTTGGCACCGGCTTCTAACAGTCCTGAGTCACGCAATCCCGGCGCGCCGCCGTGGCGGGAGATTTGTCTGTCGTGGACGATGTAGAGCGCGGCCGTGGGCACCCAGACCCAGTCTTTCATGCAAGGCTTTGCAGCAAGTCGCGATTTTCATCCATCACGGTTTCAGCGGCATCGAGCGCGGCTTGAAGCTCAGGATCATAAGTCACGATCTTGAGCGCACGGTCGTCGCCCCGCGTCACGAAGAGGGAGTCACCCGGTTTGGCATCGAGAAGCGCGAGCATCTCGGATGTGAGGGTCATGACGGCGGAATTACCGACTGTGCGGATTTTGGTTTCGATCATGGGATATACGATAGTATATACAAGCACATCGGTCAAGCTTCGCAGAAGGCGCTAAGTCACAGACACTTCGAGTGTAGTCTCACTGTCCACAAATAACCGCGTACTATCGTGGAATTCGACCGCAGGTCGAGTATCCTTGAGCTGTAGCACCCTTAAGATACTCTTACCTTCAAGGAGTTCCGAGAATCGACGCGCGACTTTCTTATTTGCATCGCTACTGATCCAAGAAGCTCCTCAGCTTCCGGCTCCGGCTTGGGTGCTTGAGCTTTCTGAGTGCCTTCGCCTCGATCTGACGGATGCGTTCGCGGGTCACGGAGAACTGTTGGCCGACCTCTTCGAGCGTGTGGTCGGTGTTCATGCCGATGCCGAAGCGCATCCTGAGGACGCGTTCTTCACGCGGCGTGAGCGAGGCGAGCACGCGGGTGGTCGTCTCTTTCAGGTTCTCCTGGATCGCGCTGTCGAGCGGCAGAACGGCGTTCTTGTCCTCGATGAAATCGCCGAGCTGTGAGTCTTCCTCGTCCCCGATGGGGGTTTCGAGAGAGATCGGCTCTTTCGCGATCTT
>CAZMRS010000667.1:0-1585 GCA_964568435.1 uncultured Boseongicola sp.
CCCCTTTGAACGTCCTGTTCGTCCATCAGAATTGCCCCGGTCAGTTCAAGCATCTTGCGCCTGCCTTGGCGGGTGACGGGCATCAGGTGGTTTTTATCACGCAGAAAGGGAAGCCGGAAATTCCGGGCGTTCGAAAGATCGAGTACGCGCCGCACCGTGGGGTGACTGAGGGTATACACCCCTATCTGGCGAGCAGTGAAGCGGCTGTTTTGAACGGTCAGGCGGTGGCCCGGGTTGGGTTCGCGCTCAGAGAGAAGGGGTTTCGCCCGGACGTGATGATCGGCAATCCCGGGTGGGGTGAGACGTTGTTTCTGAAAGACGTCTGGCCAGACACGCCTTTGATATCGATGAGTGAATTTTATTATCGAGGGCGGGGGTCAGACGTGGGGTTTGACCCTGAGTTTGACGCTGGGAATGATAGTCTGCTGCGGGCGCGGGCTCGGTCGGGCGTGCATCTGTTGGCGATGGAGGCAGCAGATGTGGCCTATGCGCCGACGGAGTGGCAGAAGGCGCAGTTTCCCGGTGCATATCAGGACAAAATTCGCGTGATTCATGACGGGATCGACTGTGATAGGTTGCGGCCTGATCCGCACGCGAGGTTCACGCATGGGGACAGCCTCGAGTTATCGGTGAATGACGAGGTGCTGACCTATGTGTCGCGCAATCTTGAGCCATACCGAGGGTTCCATTCCTTCATGCGCGCCTTGCCGAAGGTGCTGGAGCAGCGCCCGAACGCGCAGGTCGTGATCGTTGGCGGGGACGGCGTGAGTTATGGCGCGCGGGCACCGGATGGCGAGACATGGCGTGCGAGGTTGCTTGCGGAAGTGGGGCCGTTGCCGGATCGTGTCCACTTTACCGGCCGACTCCCTTACGCGGACTACGTGCGACTAATGCAGGTCTCGTCAGTGCATGCGTATCTGACGTACCCGTTTGTCTTGAGCTGGTCGATGCTTGAGGCGATGGCGGTTGGTGGGTTTGTCGTTGGCTCGGCCACGCCGCCCGTCGAGGAAGTTATCCGCGACGGTGAAAACGGGTGGCTTATAGATTTCTTTGACATTGACAACATCGCCGCGCGGTTGAGCGACGCCTTGGCTTGCAGCGCTGACGTGGAGAACCTGCGCACCGCCGCGCGCCAGACCATTTTGGACCGCTATGCAGTGCGCGCCTGTCTTGCCGCACAGCGTGCGTTGATCGATGAAGTCGTTGGCTAGACCACGGCTAACGTCGCCTTAACCAAACATCCCGATAGTCCGGTCTCAGGGAATCAACGAGGCTGGTTTTGGGCGACGACACACTTTACGGCGGCGAAGGGGACGACACGATATTCGGTGGTCTTGGCGACGACCTGATCGTCGGCGGGCCGGGGGCCGATCTGATGGACGGTGGCGACGGAACCGACCGGCTGTCGTACATAGATGCCATTTCGCGCGTCGTGGTTGATTTGCTGAACGGGACGGTGCGCGGCTCTGATGCAGCCGGTGATGTGTTTTTCAATTTTGAGGATCTGGAAGGCGGTGCCGCAGGTGATCTTTTGCTTGGGGATCGGATGGATAACTATATCCATGGTGCGGCGGGCGATGACGAG
>CAZMRS010000668.1:0-1580 GCA_964568435.1 uncultured Boseongicola sp.
GGGTCCAAGACGCTGAACCGGGTAATCGCCTTTTGCGGGCGCCGTACAAAGTGCCAACACGCAATCCGTCGTGGCTTCTGCCGACCAGTCCGTCGAGCCCGGTGCGTAAGCACAGTGCGGTGGTGATTTCTCGAATACGGACATTCGACCGCCCATTTCACCGAAGTCCATATCGCCGACTGAAAGAGCTGCCTTGCCTTCGACAATCACAAAGATCACTTCGCGGTCGCCGGTATTGCCGGACACCTGTTCGCCCGAAGCGAGACGATAGACCTGAAACCCGACGTATCCCCATTCAGCACTTTCCGGAGAAATGTCGTGAACAAGTCCATGCGTCCCGGTGGGTCGACGCCTAAGCCTGGTCATCTTGTTGCTCCTCTTCTTCGTCGTCGTAATCGAAGAACTGCGCGTAGATGACGTAGACTCCGATGGCAGCAGCAACGAGCGCCCAGCCTTGGTTGTCGTTCAGGTATTCGATCAGCGTCCAAGCCACAAAGAGCAACGCCATCAATACACGCCGCCAGATCGGCTTGAAGAACGGCCCCCTTAGGTCGAGCTTCGGTCTCTGCTTTGCGACTTTTTCATTCTCAGACATGGCGCGCTGCCTCCGAAACCTCTCGATCCACTCGAGAGATTAACGTCACCGCAAGCGATGTCGTGAACGAAGTCATGATGTCCTCCCAAAAGTGTCAGGCATGATTGAAACCTGACGGCGCGGTCGCTCCGCTTGATGTAAGTGAGCACAGTCCAATTCATTTTGCAACCGGTTGCAAAAAACGATTTTCCGATCAAGGAAAGTTGAGGTACGCTCGATCCAATAGTTAAGAGGTAGAATGCCGGTTACTTTGAAAGACGTCGCGGAGAGAGCGGGTGTTTCCCGCTCTGCAGTGTCGCGCACTTTCACCGAAGGAGCGTCTGTTTCACCTAAGACGCGGCGCAAGGTCGAAAAGGCCGCCGCCGAACTTGGTTATCGTCCAAACGCACTTGCCTCTTCTTTGACGACCGGTCGGACCAAGCTGATTGGCTTGGTGTCAAACAACTTCCACAACCCATTCTTCTTGCAGGTTTTTGATCTGTTCACGCGCCTTCTGCAGGAGCGCGGGCTTCGCCCTCTGTTGGTTAACCTGACGGACGACACGAACCCAGAAGACACTGTTCGGCTGCTCCAACAGTACTCTGTAGATGGGGTCATTCTCGCCTCCTCTACTTTGTCACCTGAGTTCGCCTACGCTTTCCACGAAGCACGGATGCCGGTTGTGCATTCCTTTGGCAGGATCACAGCAAGCCCAAGGCTCCATGTTGTCGGGATCGACAATGTGGAGTGCGGACGTATGGCCGCGCGCACGTTGATTAAGCGCGGTTACAAACATGTTGGGTTTATGGGTGGCCCCCGAGAGGCAACCTCCACGATAGACCGGCGCAAGGGTTTCCTTGAAGTTCTCAATGCAGAGCCGACAGTCACGGTCAGCGAGTCATTTGCAACCGCCTACTCATTCGATGCAGGCCGCGCAGAGATGCTCAACCTTCTGGATGCAGGCCCGACTGAGGCGTATTTCTGCGGCGACGACGTGCTGTCCATT
>CAZMRS010000669.1:0-1577 GCA_964568435.1 uncultured Boseongicola sp.
CTTTCTTTCAATCAGCAACTTCCTCGTAAGTTACTGTGGCAATTCCCCTATGCGTCTCGAGAAAGTTTCTGGTATGTTCAGCCTCGCTTTTTCGTAATCTCGTTTTCTAGCGATGAGGCGCAGCTCCCTTTGCCAACATCAGATGGTGCTGTTGATGATGCGCACCAATCGTCATCACCCCGAAGAAGCCCAAACTCTGGATCTGTCCAGGGTCGCCATCAACGATTAGAGATAGTCCGCCTTCAATTTCTTCGGTCGAGACATCCCAACCCGTCTCCGCAGCGAGGAAAGGGGCGTGGGCCGGCACCATGGCGCGAATGGCTTCAAGTACACGCGGAGTTCCCCGTATCTCGAAACGCGCACCTTCTCGGCGTTTGATAACGTCGATCTCGGAGTCCGTGGTCAGTAAGTCCATGTCGACAAGGTGCTGTCGAAGAGCGGCGATATTCACGGTGCTCCAATCTGTTCTCGGGTCTCCTCTGAGGATTGCCACGATTTCGGCAAGTGAAGCGAAGCCAGACTGACCGGTCTCGTGAGGAACATCCATCGCGTCCCCGCTTCCAATGTCGCTGTGCTGGGCGTGTGAGGGGGCGGCTAACAGGAGAGAAATGAACAAGTAGATAAAGCGCATCATGCGATCCTTCGCGAAGACTGTGTCCACGAGCTCTAGCCTTGGCGTGACTTGCAGAATGTGATTTCAATCACATGCTGCCTGATCCTTACGCCCGACTTCCGCAATCTGCAATGCATCGCATCGCCGCCGATGCTCGCGGTAATCTCTTTCGGCAAGGCGCCGAGACGACGGGGCTATACGTCATCCAGCACGGGCGCGTGCATCTTGAACGGGTGGGGCCGAATGGCGAGCGATTCGTGATTCACCGCGCAATGGCCGGAACAAGTTTCGCAGAAGCTTCAATCTTCTCGGAGAATTATCACTGCGATGCTCTTGTAATCGAAGCGGGTGAATTCGTGAGGATCGACAAAGCCGCTGTACTGGCGGCCTTTGCGGATGTCGACTTCGCACGAGCCTACGGTCGCCAGGCTGCCCGCCAGATACAGGAGCAAAGACAGCTGCTCGAAATCGTCGGCATTCGCAGCGCCGAAAAGCGCGTGATGGCGGGGCTTGTTGCTGGATTGCTTGATGGCCAAGTCATCGATTTCGCAGCGCTTTTACACCTGAGCCACGAGGCGACGTATCGCGCGCTCCGGGCGCTTGTCGAGGCGGGGCATGTCACCAAACCGTCCCGCGGGATCTACCGCCTGCCTGGGGCGTCTTAGGTGTGGCTGGCAAAGACGGAGGTTGATCCGTCCGAGGCGACAAGCAGTGTGTCAAAGGCATCTCCGGCACCGGTCCCACCCATACCTGGCGAACTCATCGGCATGCCGGGTACGGTCAGGCCGCGTGCCGTCGGCCGTTCTGCCAAGAGACGCTCGATATCTGAGGTGGGCACATGGCCTTCGATGAAATAGTCGCTCACAACCGCAGTATGGCAACCAGCGAGTTCCTGTGGGATCTGCAACCGATCGAGCGCCGCATCGGCGGTCTGGCCAACGTGGGGCTGCTCGCCGGCAGCACT
>CAZMRS010000670.1:0-1568 GCA_964568435.1 uncultured Boseongicola sp.
CTTCTGAACCGAGAAGCCGCGCTCAAGCAGTCTCAATGCTTCTGTGGCCGTGGCTGCACCTGGAAGAAGCGGAAGCTCTGCATCAAGCGCGGCATCGATCAGGCGATCGGTTGTGCCGGGAGTAACACCGAAAAGCGCACCAGCCTCTTTGGCTGCAATCACGTCTTCAGGTGTCAAAAGCGTGCCAGCACCGACGACACCACCATTCACTGCCGCCATTTCGCCGATGGCTTCCAAAGCTGCAGGAGTTCGAAGCGTGACTTCAAGCGCAGGCAAACCTCCGGCAACGAGCGCCATGGCAAGGTCTGCGGCTGTGTCGGCATCATCCACGACAAGTACGGGCACCACAGGGGCAAGTTGGCAAATCTCGCTTGCTTGCTGGCTGCTTTCTTGTGGGGTCATTTTGCTCTCCGTGCTTTAGGAGTTTCGTTTAGTTAGGACCTTAAATTTAGACAACTGTACCTGCGCCATCCGTCGCAAGACCGCAGCGGTCGCGGAAGGCGGCGAACATTTCGCGCCCCAATCCTTCCTGATTGCCTGACAGATCGGCCACAACAGGGGTTCGAGCGTCAAAGCCTGCATCCAGGCATTCAAGTGTGCCGGACTTGGCATCCACGCGAATGATATCGCCGTCTTTCAATTTCGCAATTGGTCCGCCATCGGCGCCTTCGGGCGACAAATGAATGGCTGCCGGCACTTTGCCGCTGGCACCCGACATGCGCCCATCTGTAACCAAAGCAACCTTCAGGCCGCGCGACAGTAAGACCGATAGGATTGGTGTGAGTGAGTGGAGTTCCGGCATTCCATTTGCCCTGGGGCCTTGGAATCGAACGACAACCACTGTGTCCTTTGTGAACTCTCCAGCCTTGAAAGCAGCTTTGACGGATTCCTGATCGCTGAACACCCGGGCAGGGGCCTCAACGACTTGGTTCTCTTCAGCCACCGCGGACACTTTCATCACCGAGCGCCCAAGATTGCCTTTCAACTCCCGCAATCCCCCTGAGTTTTGGAACGGGTCTTTAGCGGAGCGAACGATCTTGTCGTTCAATGTGGCTTCCGGACCATCTGCCCAGATGAGGGTGTCACCATCCAGTTTGGGCTCGCTTGCATAAAGAGCGAGGCCATCGCCTGCGACTGTGCTTGTGTCCGGGTGCAAAAGACCTTCGTCCAGAAGATCTCCGATAAGATATGCGAGGCCGCCCGCGGCGTGGAAATGGTTCACGTCGGCAAGGCCGTTTGGATACACTTTGGCCATAAGTGGTGTAGCGGCTGAGAGGTCATTGAAATCTTCGATGTCGAGTATGACGCCAGCGGCACGCGCCATTGCGGGCAAGTGGATCACAAGGTTCGTTGAACCGCCTGTGGCCATGAGGCCGACGATGCCATTTACGAAAGCCTTCTCGTCGAGAATGTCTGACACTGGCCGGTAGTCGTTGCCCTGGGCGGTGATGGCGGCTGCTCGGCGTGTGGCCTCGATGGTTAATGCGTCGCGAAGCGGCGTGCCCGGATTGACGAAGCTCGCGCCGGGCAGGTGGAGGCCCATGAACTCCATAAGCATCTGATTGGTG
>CAZMRS010000671.1:0-1568 GCA_964568435.1 uncultured Boseongicola sp.
CTTTGGCGAGGGTGTAATCGTGATCGGCATAATCGGTGTAACGCCGCGGATCGACGGCCCACATGTCGAGCTCGGTTTCGCCGTGCATGATCCATTCGGAAAGAACTTTGCCAGCCCCGCCGCCCTGCGCGATCCCGAAAGTGAAGGAATGGCCTTCGAAGGCGTTCTTGACGCCGGGCATTGGGCCAATCATCGGCAGGCCGTCTGGCGCGTATGGGATGGGGCCGTTGATGTTCCGTTCGATGCCTCCTGTTCCAAGCAGCGGCAGGCGCGCCATGGCGTCTTCGATGTAGAATTCGAGGCGGTCAAGGTCGTCAGGATAGAGCTGGAAGGAGAAATCCTCGGGCATGGGATCCTCGGGCGTGACCCAGTGCGCTTTGCAGTTCCGCTCGTATGGCCCGAGGTTCAGGCCGTATTTGTCCTGGCGCAGGTAATAGGAAATGTCCACGTCGCGCAGGAGCGGTACCTTGTGACCTTTCTCTTTGGTCCAAGCCTCCAACTCTGGGATTTGACCGGTGAGGAAGTACTGGTGAGACATGACCACCATCGGTACGGTGCGACCACCGAAGGGTTTGAACATCTCGCCCACGCGTTGCGCGTAGTAGCCCGCGCAGTTCACGACATATTCACACCGGATGTCGCCTTTTTCAGTTTTCACAATCCATTCGTCACCGTCGCGATCGATGCCCGTGACCGGGCAGAAACGTTCGATGCGGCCACCGGCGTCGCGCGCCCCTTTCGCGAGCGCTTGTGTCAGCTGAGCCGGGTCAATGTCACCGTCAAGCGGGTCCCACATGCCACCCAGAATGTCGTGAGTTTCCATGAACGGGTGCATGTCCTGAAGCTCTTGCGGCGTGCAGATGTCCATCTGAAGGCCTTGATAGCGGCCCATCCCCGCAACGCGCTCAAATTCCTGCATCCGCTCTTTGGAATGCGCGAGACGGATTGATCCGGTGACGTGGTAGTTCATCGGGTAATCTACGTCTTCGCCAAGAGTGCGATACATTGCAGCCGAGTAACGCTGCATGTTCATGACAGCCCAGGAGCCTGCGAAGTTCGGGACGTTGCCTGCGGCGTGCCATGTGGAGCCGGCGGTCAGTTCGTTCTTTTCCAGAAGTACGCAGTCGGTCCACCCGGCCTTGGCGAGGTGATAGAGCGTCGAGGTGCCTACGACACCGCCGCCGATAATGACCACGCGGGCCGTCGTTGGAAAATCGGACATGGCGTCCTCCCTGTTAGTATACCGGTGGTGCAATCACCCAGATTGCGACGCACGGCGTGTTGTTTGGATTTGCCCAGGAAAACGGCTCTCCGCGAATGCGAAAACTGTCACCGGGTAGGAGTTTGTGTTCGTGCCCGTCAATCGTCAGGTTGAGTGCGCCAGATACGATGTATCCGACTTCCTGAGTGGGTCTAACGACGGGATCGTCGCGCCGCGCAAATGGCGCAAATGTCGAGTGGACGACTTCGAAATCATCTGTGAGATCGGGTGATAGGAGTTGCTCAATCAGCCCGTGAACTTTGTGTCCTACAGGGCGCCGCGCATCCGCGCGCACGATCCGACCTTC
>CAZMRS010000672.1:0-1567 GCA_964568435.1 uncultured Boseongicola sp.
CCTATGCGAAGTCGGAAATCTGGTCCGACTGGCAAGAGTTTGCCGCGCTCGCCGAAAAACTAGAGACTAATGCAAACGCACTTTCTGTCGCAGCCGTCAACGGCTTCCAGCCAGTGACCTTGCGCACGGCTGCGATGGACGGGATGGATCATTCGGACATGACAATGAACCCAACCCCGCAGATGGGGCGTGGCTTCACTGTTGCCGAACTGATGGGTTACGCGAAGAAAACCCCAATTGTCGCGGCAACGCGCGGATCCGCCGAGCCGTCGGCACCAGCCGGGGACCTGACGACGCAGGCGGCCAATGACCTGTTCGCTGAAATAAGCGGAGCCTGTTCGGCTTGCCATTCCCGGTTTCGAGCGGGGAGGAGCTAGGAATGCGTGGATTGATCAGGCTGACGGTCGTCCTTCCAATACTCACCGCTGGCGCTGGCGCCGGAATCCTCTCGCTTTGGCCAATCGGTCAGGACGTACCCGACGCCTTTCCGCCGGGCGACCCCCAACGTGGCGCCTACCTGGCCCGGGCGAGCGGGTGCGTCGCCTGTCATACCAACACGACCGCGGAAGGTCCGGCGCTTGCAGGCGGCGCAGCGCTGGACACACCGTTCGGAACCTTCGTGCCCCCAAACATCACGCCGCATGACGAGGCTGGAATCGGGAAATGGACTATTCAGGATTTCGCCCGTGCGATCCGACAAGGAATCTCACCGGAGGGAGACCCTTATTACCCTGTGTTCACCTATTCCTTTTATTCCGGTTTCACCGACCAGGACATAGCGGACCTTTGGGAAGCATTTCGAACCGTCCCTGCCGTGTCCGAAGTCGCTCAGTCGCACAAATTGGGCTTTCCTTTCAGTTTCCGATCTGGACTGAAGCTATGGCGCGCGGCGTACCTTGACACCCCTGACACGGCCGGACTCATGGGCGCTTCTTCACTTTGGAACCGCGGGCGAGTGCTGGTGGAAAGTGCCGCACACTGCGCGGCTTGCCACACTGGGCGCACAATTGCAGGTGGTTTCGACGCGGATGATCGGTTCGCAGGGAACGACAACCTTCCCGGGGGAAAGAGTGTACCCTCAATCCGCGCAGCAGATCTTTTGGGGCGCGGTTGGACGATCGCAAATCTCGCCTATGCACTTCAACTGGGCCTTCTGCCCAACGGAGATGCCTTCGGGGGCAGCATGGCCGAGGTCGTGGTCGAAGGCACATCCTTTTTGACTGATGCGGACCGGAAAGCGATCGCGACCTACCTTCTCGATCCCACCGGTTCGGGACTGGTTTTGGAACCGGCGGCGCAAGTCTCAAGCACTCCGCTGACCAGCATTGATCATTCGAAAATGGACATGGCAAATGCAAACTAGGATACTGACAATCCTTGCCGCTCTCGGAGTATTTGGCTTTGCTGCCGAGGGTATTTCGGCTGACCTGCGCACTTCCGCATCGGGGACCACGTCGCCGGCCGGCGGCCGCCCAACCTCTTCGGTTTCGGAATTGACCTCGGAAGGACGTTTCGAACTCGACGTCTACGCCCGCGCCACCTTCTGGGACCGCCTGCACGTGCACAT
>CAZMRS010000673.1:0-1566 GCA_964568435.1 uncultured Boseongicola sp.
GACCGTAATCCTTGACCGTTGTCCCGCACCCGGATGTGTTAATCACGATGGCGTCCAAGCCACCGTTCTTGTCTTCGGCAATCCAGGCTTTGATGTTCCTCGCAGCTGCCGCGTGGCTTTCGTCCTCTTTGCCCATGTGATGCACAAGCGCGCCACAGCACCCCATGCCTTCGGCAATCACGACCTCGCAGCCGAACCGTTGCAAGAGGCGAATGGTGGCATCGTTGATATCCGTGTTCAAAGCGCGTTGCGCGCAGCCCGTCATGAGCGCGACCCGCATTTTCTTCTCGGTCTTCGGAGCGAACGTTTGCGGGTCGTCATTTCGACTGACGGGCGGGATGGTCTTGGGGGCCATCTCCAGCATCGCTTTCAAGCGCGGATCAGGCATGAAACGCGCAAATGGGCGTCCGATTTTGGCGCCAAGCAGCGCAACGCGGAACCGTGTCGGATAGGGTAATATTTGCGCAAGCGTCCATCTGAGGAACCGTTCAAAGAGCGGGCGTTTGTAGGTTTTTTCGATATGTGCACGCGCATGATCGACCAGATGCATGTAATGCACGCCGGATGGGCATGTGGTCATGCAGGCGAGACAGGATAAACAACGATCGATGTGCTTGACCGTCTTTGCATCTGCTGGCCGGTCGTTTTCGAGCATGTCTTTGATGAGGTAGATGCGCCCGCGTGGGCTGTCCAACTCATCCCCAAGAACCTGATAGGTCGGGCAGGTCGCTGTGCAAAATCCACAATGGACACAAGATCTTAGAATCTCGTTCGATCTCTTGATCGCCGGGACCTTAAGTTGCTCTTCGGTGAACGTCGTCTGCATATCAGGCCGCCCCGGCAATAATGGAAAGATTGGCGAATGACGCTGCGAGCGCGGCAACCATCGATACGGTCATGCGCCCCCAAACTGTCGCATCCGGCCGCCAACGCAGATATGGCAGCAATACAAGCGCGCCTGCGGCAACACCCAACAGTCCGGGCAAAAGAAACGTCACAAGTGCCGATGCCGCCCCTGGAAGGATCAGCAAAAGGCCAAAGCCCCCGGCTGCGACAGCGCCTGCAAGTCGCCAATCCTTCAAAAGATACCCACCGACCATTCCACCAAAGGCAGGCATCACGATGAAAACGAACGTCGCCCCGTCCATCAGCCCATGACCCCCGTATTGAGGATACCGCGCGGATCGAACTGGTTCCGCAATCCTTTCGCCAGGGTTTGTAGCGCCGGGTTCTCCGGCTGGAATACCGGGACCCGTCTTTTGAGACTTGCCGGTGCTTTCACAAGCATTGCGTGACCGCCTATGCGGGCGACCTCAGATTGCAGTCCTTTGTGGAATACCTCTGCTTCGTCTTCGACGGAGTCCGTGGCGAGCCAGACAAGACCACCGCCCCAATCAAACATCGCTTCAAACTCCGCAACGTCGCCCAAAGCCTCCAAAAGTGCTGGAGCGTCACCGCCTTTAATGGACGCGCGCCATACGTTCGGTTTTGCCGCAAAAGCATGGACATCACGCACTGCTGTTCAGACATCTGCGGCCTCCAATGTGAGTTTGCTTTCCGCATAGT
>CAZMRS010000674.1:0-1566 GCA_964568435.1 uncultured Boseongicola sp.
CCTCTTTATGGGGTCTCGGGTGTCGACAGGATCTGGAAAAAGCCCGGACCGCGCCGCACCAAGCGGAAATCATTCTCGGGCTCAGAATACGTTGGATCGCCAAGTTTTGCGAGGGCTAAGCGCAGATTGTCGCGAATTTCCGCGCTTTCTCCATTGTCGAGCGCGAATGCGATCCGAAAAACACGGCTGGCCTCGCCAAAATTGCCGGTTTCCATGAGAACAACACCGAGGTTGTTCCACGCAGGCGGGAAGGTTTCGTCCAACTCGGTCGCCCGCCGCAGGATTTGCTCGGCTTGTCCGAGCCGACCCAGTTGCAAGTTCGCCGATCCGATCGCGGACAAAACGTCCACGTTGACGCCCTGTTCGGCGGCTGCTCGGTAGTAGGCCTTCAGCGCCAACTCGTACTCGCCGGAGGCCATGAGGCGGTGCCCAACGATCAAACCGTCGACGCTCTCAGCGTCCGTTGCGACGCCGGCAGGCGCAAACGGACCATCGGCGGCCTGTTCTAGGCCGCCGGTCTGTTCACACGCAGTCAGGAGAGCCAATCCGGCACTCCCGACGATCATTGCTTTATGGTGCATTACGCCCCTTAGAAGTTCGCCTGCGACAGTGTCTCGGCGATGCCATATACCGATGGACCGATCAAAATGATCAGAAGCGGCGGCACCGTCAGCATCATTGTGGCAAGGGTCATCTTTGTAGGCAACTTGTTTGCCTTTTCTTCGGCCCGCATAACCCGTTTATCGCGCATTTCTGACGCATAAACCCGGAGCGCTTCCGCGATTGAGGTGCCGAAACTCGCAGATTGGATAAGAACGGTCACGAAGCTTGCGACGTCCGCTACACCAGCGCGTTCCGACATATCGCGAAGAACTTGCTGTTTGTCCTTACCGGCTTTCATTTCGTGGGCGACGATTTCAAATTCGTCTGCCAGGGACGGATAACCAGCTCGGATTTCCTTACTCACGCGGATGATGGACTGGTCGAGCGACTGACCCGCTTCCACACAGACCAACATCATGTCGAGAGCGTCAGGGAAACCGTTTGTGATTTCCTCTTCACGCGCGGCTTGCCTGCGGGTCACCCAATACTTCGGAAGCATGTAGCCACCCGCACCCGGAATAATGATCGAAAGGATCAGGGCTTGAGTTGAAGGCTCGCCCGTTGTGCTGGAGTAAATGGCATAGAGTATTCCAACGCAGAGGAACATGATTCCGAGCGAGAACTGCAAGAAGTGGTAGGTCCGCACTGCGTCCTTGCCGCGATAGCCAGCCTGCAAAAGCTTCAGAGCAACGGCCGAGTATTCCTGTTCGTCCTGTGGCTCGAGAAAACCAGAGTATTTTTCAAGCTTTGCGGCTTTACCGCCTGCTCTGCGCCGCAAGCGTTTCTTGTCGTCACCAGTTTCGGCCGCAGCACTCGCCTGAGCCGCCGCGCGCAGTTTGTCGAGTGGATCTTCCTGCTTTTTCAGGAAGATAGGCAGTGTAAGGACCACCATGAAGATGCCCAATACACCAACGATGAGAAGTGGTCCTAGTTCACCGAAGTTGTCGGTGAGGAAGGTGTTGG
>CAZMRS010000675.1:0-1554 GCA_964568435.1 uncultured Boseongicola sp.
CCTGTCGGGAAGTGCCGCTACGGGTTGATGTGTACCGAAAACGGGTTCCTGACCGATGACGGCGTGGTTGCGCGTTTGTCTGAGGATACCTGGCTTTGTCACACGACAACGGGTGGCGCGGATCGCATTCACGGGCATATGGAAGAATGGCTCCAGACCGAATGGTGGGACTGGAAGGTCTATGTGGCGAATGTGACCGAGCAGTTTGCTCAGGTTGCAGTGGTGGGACCGAAAGCGCGTCAGGTGCTGGAAAAGCTCGGCGGGATGGATGTCTCGAAAGACGCGTTGCCGTTCATGCAGTGGGCGGATGGCGAGATCGGTGGGTTCAACACGCGGGTGTTCCGCATCTCGTTCTCGGGTGAATTGTCTTACGAAATCGCTGTTCCGGCAAGTCAGGGACGGGCTTTCTGGGATGCTCTTCTGGAGGCGGGCCGCGAATTTGGGATCACGCCGTATGGAACCGAGGCGCTTCATATCATGCGGGCCGAGAAGGGCTTTATCATGATTGGCGACGAGACCGATGGCACGGTTATCCCGCAGGATCTTGGGTTGTCGTGGGCGATTTCCAAGAAGAAGGAAGACTTCCTGGGAAAGCGCGCTCAGACGCGGGATCACATGACGGATCCGTTGCGTTGGAAGTTGGTGGGCCTTGAGACAGTGGATGGATCTGTGCTGCCGGATGGGTCTTATGCGGTTGGCGAAGGCTTGAACGACAATGGTCAGCGGGTGGTACAGGGGCGTGTGACCTCGACCTATTACTCACCGACGTTGGATCGTGGGATCGCCATGGGGCTGGTCGAGTTGGGACCAGACCGCATGGGCGAGGTGATCGAATTCAACAAAGTCGACGGGACCTTCGTGAAGGCGAAGATCGTGGATCCGGTGTTCTATGACTCGGACGGGGAGAAGCAGAATGTCTGATCGTGTGAGCGCATTGGCTGGGGCTTCGTCCAAGGGGTTTGTCGAAGTTGCCGAGGCCGGGTTGGTCGGCATGGTGACTATCCGCGGTGACCTTGGGGATGAAGGTTTTGGTGCCGCGGTTTCAGGCGCGCTGGGCGTCGGTTTGCCGGAGCCGCGGAAGCTGGTTGAGGGCGAGGGCGTGAGCCTGCTTTGGATGTCGCCGGATGAGTTGTTACTGGTCTGCGACCACGCGCAATCGGCGGAGTACGAAGGCAAGCTTTCGGCGGCGCTGGACGGGCAGCATCATTTGCTTGCTGTGGTGTCGGATGCGCGGGCGGTCTTTGATGTATCTGGACCGGCTTCTGCACTGCGTGACATGTTTGCAAAGCTGACGCCTGCGGACGTGCGCGGCGGGACACTTGGAGTTGCCGAGGTGCGTCGAACGCGGTTTGCGCAAGTGCCGGCGGCGTTTTGGTTTACCGGAGAGGAGGCAGCGCGCGTTGTCTGTTTCCGGTCTCAGGCGGCGTATGTGTTTGGGCTGCTTGCTCAGGCGTCCAAGGTCGGCTCGGAACCGGAGTATTTCTGAGTTTTCCGCACGAACAGGGCCAGATCCGACGGTTTCCGTGGGTTTTGCCACGACTTCCCCTTGACCAT
>CAZMRS010000676.1:0-1543 GCA_964568435.1 uncultured Boseongicola sp.
TGGCGGTTTGCGCCACAAGCTGCCTTACACCTTCTGGGCGATGATGATCGGGACGCTGGCGATCACCGGCGTTGGCATTCCACTGCTTTACATCGGTTTCCCGGTTGGATTTGCGGGCTTCGTTTCAAAAGACGCGATCATCGAGAGCGCCTTTGCCGCGACAGATCCGGCGGCACGTTTTGCATTCTGGTCGCTCGTGGTCGCAGCGCTCTTCACAAGCTTCTATTCTTGGCGCCTGATGTTCATGACGTTCTACGGAGAGCCGCGCGGCGACAAGCATACGCATGAACATGCTCACGAGAGCCCCACCACAATGCTCGCACCGCTTGGCGTTCTTGCAGCCGGCGCGATCTTTGCTGGGATGGTTTGGTACAAGCCGTTCTTTGGCAGCGACGAGGCCGTCGACAAATGGTTCGGCGTCACCAAATCAGAAGAACATGCTGCCGTTTTGATGATAGGTGCGGCTCACGCGGCCGTTGACGAAAAGAAAGACGGTAAGGCCGATAACAAAAAAGGTGAAGCGGCTGTTCCGGGGCAGGGTGCGATCTATCGCGCGCCGGACAATGCGGTCTTGTACGACGCTCATTATGTGCCGAAGTGGGTCAAAGTCAGCCCGTTTATCGCGATGCTGATCGGCTTCCTCACAGCATACCAATTCTACATCCGCCGCCCGGACCTTCCAGGCAAACTGGCGGCGAACCAGAAGCACCTCTACCTGTTTCTGCTGAACAAGTGGTACGTGGACGAGATTTACGACTTCTTGTTCGTGAAGCCTACCATGTGGTTGGGACGCTTCCTTTGGAAGAAAGGTGACGGGAACACCATCGACGGGTTCCTCAATGGGGTGGCCATGGGTGTTGTTCCGTTCTTCACGCGCCTCGCTGGCCGTGCACAGTCCGGTTACATCTTTACGTACGCCTTCTGGATGGTGATCGGGATCACGTTCCTGATCTTCTGGATGACGCTGTCGGGAGGAGCTGAATAATGCTTTTCGACAATCTCCTCTCAATCGTCACGTTCATTCCGCTGATTGGCGCGGCGATCATGGCGCTCTTCTTGCGTGGGTCGGACGAGGCTGCTCAAGGCAACGCCAAATGGCTTGCCCTGGCAGCGACTACAGCGACTTTCCTTGCGTCCCTGTTCCTGCTGACAGGTTTTGATCCGTCCAATCCGGGCTTCCAGTTCGTTGAAGAAAGCGAATGGATCCTGGGTCTTAGCTACAAAATGGGTGTCGACGGGATCTCGATCCTCTTCATCATGCTGACGACCTTCCTCATGCCGCTGGTCATCCTGGCGTGCTGGGACGTGACGCATAGGGTGAAGGAGTACATGATTGCGTTCCTTGTGCTGGAAACGCTGATGATTGGCGTCTTTGCTGCCCTCGATCTGGTGCTGTTCTACCTGTTCTTCGAAGGCGGCTTGATCCCGATGTTCCTTATCATCGGCATCTGGGGCGGAAAAGAACGCATCTATGCGTCTTTCAAGTTCTTCCTCTACACGCTGTTCGGCTCGCTCCTGATTCTGGTGGCGATGCGCGAAATGT
>CAZMRS010000677.1:0-1542 GCA_964568435.1 uncultured Boseongicola sp.
ATCGCAAATATGATCCGACCATCTTCACCTTGGAAGAAATAGGATTTCCCATGGTCGAAAAGCTTCTTGGTCACGATGTGCGACCCCTGAACCAAACGGATACCTTCGCTTGTGTTCAAGCGCGCAACCCCACGGACGATATCCTCCACCCAGGGGCCGCCCGCATTGACGATCCCTCGTGCCAAATGCGTGTGCCGCCCTCCCGTCATCAGATCGAGAGTCTCAATGCGCCACAGATCACCGTCCCGCTCGGCCGACAGAACTCTGGTGCGAACAAGGATCGTTGCACCACGCTCCTTGGCATCACGTGCGTTCAGCGCCACAAGCCGCGCATCCTCAACCCAGCAATCCGAGTATTCAAATGCACGCTGAAATTTGTCATCAAGCGGTTCGCCAACCGGATCCTTTTTGAGCTTAACCGTTCTTGTCCCCGGAAGAATTTCCCGACCACCCAAGTGGTCGTAGGCGAACAATCCAAGCCGGATCATCCAACCAGGCCGACGCCCTCGCATCCAGGGCATGAATAGGCGCAGCAGCTTGGAGGCGGGCGTCGTGTTCTCAAAGCGCATATCTTTGTGGTACGGCAACACAAACCGCATCGGCCAAGAGATATGCGGCATTGCCTTCAGCAACGTTTCTCGCTCAATCAATGCTTTCTTGACCAGATCGACTTCGAAGTATTCGAGGTATCGCAAGCCACCATGGAACAGCTTGGTCGATGCTGAAGATGTTGCGGAAGCAAGGTCATTCATTTCGGCCAATGTCACCTGCAGCCCGCGCCCCTGCGCATCTCGTGCGATACCAGTGCCGTTAATTCCGCCGCCAATGATAAACAGATCCACAGCGCTATCGGCCATGTCGGAAACCCCTTAGCTAAAGCTTGCTCGCTTTTTTCTTTTCAGCTGCGAGTCAATCAGATTTCTCAAACCACGACAATCGCGATTTATCGTTTGAAATCTCAATTAAGTCACAGCAACATCGAACATTGGATGAGCAAAAAATGACGTTGAATGTTCGTTTTGTTCGTTTTAGTTTGACGGCGAAAGGAGCTCGACTTGCCAGAGAACCATCGGCTGCAATCCATTCGCGATATGGCACGGCGCGACGGCAAGGTATCAACCGACTCAATTGCGCGCGCATTTGACGTGACAGTCCAAACCGCACGCCGCGATCTTACCAAACTCTGCGAAAATGGACACCTTACCCGGGTCTATGGGGGGGCCGTTCTGCCTTCAGGAACGCGGAACATTCGATATACGGATCGTCAGACTTTGAATGCCGCTTCCAAGACAAGAATGGCCAAGGCTGCGGCAGAAATGATCCCAACCGGGGCTTCCGTCTTCCTCGATATTGGAACAACTTTGGAAGCCGTGGCCCAACAAATTCACGACCATAAGTCGCTTGTTGTCATCACCAATAACCTACATGTCGCCAATATCCTCAGCACTGCTCAAGACATCGAAGTCGTCCTGGCCGGAGGAATTTTGCGAGCTTCTGACGGCGGTCTGGTAGGCGACGTGACGGCGGAATTTGTGCGCCATT
>CAZMRS010000678.1:0-1541 GCA_964568435.1 uncultured Boseongicola sp.
GATGCTTTGGCGTCGGTGGACCCGGGATCAAAGCTGGACGAAGTGGCGGCCAAGGGATTGGCTGAGGCCTTTACGGGGTATCTAACGAGCGCCCGCAAGGCCGGTTACTCAGATTGCACGCCGGGTCGGTTTCTTTTGCCGGGTGACCTGAAAGGGTCGCCGGTTTTGACCTTTGCGCCTTTGCCCGCAGACGACTACCGGCGCGGCTCGCTTGGGCGCGAGTTTGCACGGCGGTTCGAGGCCTACAAGCGCGAGGTGGTGAAACCCTTCTTTCGCGATCACTTTGCGCGTATTGGCCGACAGGTCGTGTTGGTCGATGTTTTGGGTGCGATTCATGCGGGTCCTAAGGCGGTTGAGGACATGCGGCAGGCGATGTCGGATATTCTTGGCGCATTTCGCCCCGGACGGAATGCATTTTTGTCTCAGATATTCCTTGGTCAGCGCGTTGAGAAAATCCTGTTCGCCGCGACGAAGGCAGATCACTTGCATCATTCCCAACACGGGCAGCTCACGGCGATAACCGAAGCTCTGCTGCAAGACGCAAAGTCACGCGCGGACTTTGCGGGGGCAGAAACCGCAGCGATGTCGATTGCAGCGCTGCGTGCGACCACAGAAGACCGCATCGAGCAGAACGGACGGACTTTGGATGTCGTGCGCGGAACACTTGAAGAGACCGGAAAGAGGGCAGCATTCTATCCCGGAACGCTTCCAAATGACCCGCAACGTTTGTTGAACCCTGCGCGTGAAGGGGCCGACGCTTGGTTGGACGCGGATTATCAAGTAATGCGGTTTGCCCCGCAGCTTTTGGAACTGCAGCCCGGTGTTGGTCCTCCGCACATTCGCATGGACCGTGCCGCGGAGTTCTTACTGGGAGATCGCCTATGACGGAACGTGATAGCCCTGTCCTCATCGAACTGGATGAGAGCGGCCCAAGTCCGGCCGACGCTCCACCAATTTCCGAAGCTGATGGCGCGCCGACAGGCCAAGCGATGCAAACTGTTGCGGCCTTGACCACACGTGGCCCCTCACGACTGGTGCGCTGGTTTTGGCAACTTCTGGGTGCGGTTATCGTATTTTTCGCGTCCGTTGCTGCCTGGGACACGGTTACAGGTTTGGTTGAACGGAACGTTTATCTCGGATGGGCGGCGCTTGGTTTGCTTGGGCTGTTTGTTGCGGTCTGTTTGGCCATTGTCATCCGCGAGTGGGCGGCTTTGGCTCGATTGCAGAAGATCGAAGGTCTGCATGCCGAGGCTGAGCGTGTTGCCGCTGCAAATGACCTTGGAGCGGCACGTGCGCTGACCCAAAAGCTCTCTGGTTTGTATGCCAGTCGCGAGGATATGCGCTGGGGCAGGGAAAGACTGGCCGAAGGTGAAGCGAACGCATTCGATGCTGATACGCTTCTTGGTTTGGCGGAAGATACTTTGCTGAAACCTCTCGATGACCGGGCGCGGCGCGAAGTTGAGGCGGCCGCGCGGCAGGTTGCGACTGTGACGGCGCTGGTTCCTTTGGCATTTGCTGATGTCATCGCAGCTTTGACGGCC